>JAYTNJ010000326.1:0-5985 GCA_043748345.1 Saprospiraceae bacterium | reverse complement strand
GTTGATCTTTTCGAGATTTTGCTGGACATCCTTTGCAATGGCTTTCACTTCATCAAAATTACCTTTATCAACCTCATCAACCATCTCAACCATCAACTCTTCACTCACTTCACTGAAGTTATTGACGAAGTTTAACGGATTTTGAATCTCATGGGCGATGCCTGCGGTGAGTTCACCCAAGCTTGCCATTTTTTCGGATTGGATAAGTTGGGATTGGGTGGATTTTAGATCATCCAGGGATTTCTTTAATTGTTTGGTTCTTTCATCTATCTTTTCTTCCAGCAATTTGTTTTCAGTTATTAATTTTTTTGACCTGAAAGAGATATAAGCTCTTAAAATACTTCCACCTATTAATATAAAAATCAAATATGCCCACCAGGTTTTATACCACGGCGGCAGAATGATAATTTTTAGCGTTTTCTCTCCCCATTCGCCCAAAATATTCACAGCTTTTACCTTAAATAAATATTCTCCAACCTTTAAATTATTATATATAGCTCTGTTTTCAGTTTCCGATTTCCTCCAGTTTTCATCATAATTTTCAAGTTTATACAAAATAATTTTTTGATCCGGATAATTAATAAAGTCTATATAATTAAACTCAATAGTAAAACTATTCTTATTGTATGGTAGGGTAATTATTTTTGTTTGTGCTAATGGCAACGGCAATATTTCAGAACCTGATATTAATGTTTCTTTGCCTAGAATAAATTTATTGAAAAGCGGTTCCGGAGTTGATTCTTTGACTATGGAAATGTCTTTTGGAGAAAAATGAAAATATCCGTTTTGAGCCCCGATTGTTATTTCATTTTCTAAAGTAGTGTAACATTTGTTATTCAAATTTGTAAAATCAACACCCCAATTTCTGCCAAACAAAACGGTGTTTTTAGTCACAGGATTTAATTTTATTATACCATATCCTACGATCAACCATAAATTGCCGTTCCTATCTGCTGCCATGCCCCATATACTTGTGATGTCTGATATAAGTCCTGAATCATCATAATATAGCTCTACCTGATCTTTTAAAGGGTTATACAGATATAGGCCCTGGACTGTTCCTATCCATATATTTTTAGACTTGTCTTCATACATGCTATTTACTCGAGCATTTGAATTAATATAGGTCTTAAATTTTGCGGTTTTTCTGTCAAACTTTTGAAGTGTGTTTCTCAATCCGACCCAAACATCATTTTTACTATCTTTTAACAAGGCTTGGATTCTATTATCTGTATTTTCCAATGTCAGCACCACTCCGTTAGAAATTTCACTTTCTTCTTCCTCAAGCACATAATGTTTAAAAATACCCTTGTTAACGTCCAGCATGTCTAATCCACGAAATGTTCCTACCCATATTTTTCCACTTTGGTCTATTAAGGTACCACCTGTGATACTATCAGAAGCCAGGCTATGTATGTTTTTTGGGTCGTGCCGAAAAGTATTGATTTTTTTTGTGATCCTGTCAAACTGATATAAACCTTTTACGCTTCCTAACCATATATCGTTATTTTCTCCAATATCTATACTCTCTATAGTCGTAGGTTGACCAGAGTTATCGGAATTTATTAAAAATGTTTCTTCACTTCCGGTATTTTTTCTCAGTATCAAACCCTGGTTTGTCCCAAGCCACAACTCCCATTTTTTTACTTGTATGAAAGAATGTACAGCACAATTGGTGTGGATAAATGGCAACTTGGTTTTTGGATGCCCTATTTTGAACAGCAATTTTTCGTTGGAATTTGAACCCCAGGATGATACCCACAATAAGTTGTCTTTTGTTTTTAAACTGCACCAAAATTCATTATTGCTTATCCGATATGGTTCTTTTTCATTTGGTCCATAATGTTGTACACTATCTGTTTTGGGGTTATACCGGTTGAGGCCGTTTCCTAACGTACCTATCCATATACAACCCATATTGTCTTCATTTATAAAAGTAATAAAGTCTTCTGAGTAAGCAATACTATTTCCTATAGGAGGCCGGCTTAGTTTATGAGGATTTTTAGGATCATATGGATATCTTTTAAATTTGCCGGTTTTCCTGTCCATAATATGCAGCCCATCGCCTGCAGTACCTACCCAAAAAGTACCTCTGCTATCTTCAAAAATAGCCCTCACTTTATTATCTGTCAGACTGCTGTTATCATCCTTAATATTGATATATCTGGTGATTTCATCAGTTTTTTTATTAATCTTATATAGGCCGCCAGCTCCTTCCTTTGGAGTTTCATTTGAAAAAGTTGATCCGCATCCCACCCAAATCGCTCCGGCTTTATCTTGGTAGATGGCTCGAACATGTTCTTTGCTAAGTGCAATGGCTTCAGCACCCTGATTTTTGATATGTACAAATTTTTTTGTTGCCGGGTCGTATCTGTCTATTCCATTTAAGGTGCCGATCCATATCATACCATCACTGTCTTCAAGTATGGCTCTGATGCTGCTGGAGATGATACTATTGGGATCGTTATTGTCATGTGTATAGTGGGTAATAATTCCGGTTTCAATATTCAATCTATCCAGACCATTTGCAAAACCACCGTACCAGATATTGCCGCTTTTATCTGCAAATATACATTCTCCCCTGCCGGGACGAAGTGAGTTCTCATCATTTTTTTTAGGAGTATAAGCATCTATATTTTTCCCATCATATTTGAGCAATTTTCCATTATTGTCTACAATCCATAGGTAGCCGTTTTGGTCTTGGGCCATGCTAATAAAAATTGAAAATTGCTGATCAGGAGGAAAAATAGCCGAAGATATTTGAATTTCCTGGGTATACAGTTTTGCAGGAAGGCAAAAAAGTAAAAAACAAAAATTAAATATTCTCATATCATTTTTATATAATAGGGATATTGATAATAAACTCGGAACCTTCATTTTCGATAGAGTCTCCTTTCCTGCGCTCTCTCCTCATCTCTGAAGAATAGAGCAGGTATATTTTTAAAACTGATTTCATTTTAATTTCTTTTGTTCTTTTGATGGTGGCAAAAAGTTTTCACCCGTAATTACTTTTTTTCCTGTCTTACTTTCTAAAGCAACACGAGCATCTTTTGCAATTTTTCCGCCTTTCTTTCCTGCTACTGCATTTTCTGTCAAGCCTTTCGCATTTTCTGTTTCTGCAATTTGTCTGGTAGATAATTCTGCAAGTGCAGTAAAGATTAATTCTGCTTCACTCATGTGGTCACGAAGGTTTTGTTGTTTTAATCCTTTCAGATTTTTATGTTGCTTTACTGTAAGCATGCCCATTCTGTGTGTATGATATTGGTTAAGAATGCAAACTCATCATTTTTTTCTACTCCACTTTCTTTCCAGTAATCAGTCAATTTATTTCTTGTCTCCTGTCCGGTCATTCTTTGCTGAATCCACTTTTCGCTTCTTCCCAATTTTTGCCAGTTTTCTCTGGCACGGTCAAGGCTTTGTTCGGGGTCTGCTATTTCCTGCATGCGTTCATAGCCTACTTTAGCCAACCATTGTTTAAAGGGTTCTGCTTTAGGAGAAGGGATAGATTGGATGATACGAAGTAGTACTTGTGTGTCAGTCGCGTCAGTTTCTCGCATCTTACCATCAGCAGCTTTCATTTTCAACTGTCGACAAACTGTCGACAGTTCAAGCCCATCTTCAGTTTTTATCCTGATTTTCATTTTAAACCAATAATCCCTTGGGTTAATACTTTTCGTTAAAATGGCAATCACATCAATGATAGAAAAATACCATTTCTCTTCCTTTTCATCCCAATGTGTTCTAACTTTTTGTTGCTCAAAAAGTTTTATTTCGTTTTTCATTGCTTATGAGTTAATCGGTAATACAATTATAAATTCTGAACCTTCATTTTCGATAGAGTCCACCCTCAACTCCCCACCATGCGCCTTCACAATATCATACGCTAAAGATAGACCCAGGCCCGTGCCTTGACCGGTAGGTTTGGTGGTAAAGAAGGGTTGGAAGATTTTGTCTTTGATGTGGGAAGGGATGCCGGAGCCGTTGTCTTTGATGGCTATTAGGAGTTGGTCTTTAGCTGTTGGGTGTTGGCTGTTGACCATTAGCTGAGTACTAATTGTGACTAATGGTTTGTATTCCGATGCAGACTTTTGACTTTCCGTTTTTGATTTTTCATTCACGGCATAGAAGGCATTGGTGATGAGATTGAGTATCACTCTGCCGATGTCCTGGGTCACCACTTCGATTTGTGGGATATTCGGGTCAAAATCTGTGATGAGCTCAGCATTAAAGTTTTTGTCTTTAGCTCTGATACTTTGGTATGTTAGCCTTAAATATTCATCAGCGAGGGCATTGATATTTGTGGGTTCCTTTTTGCCGGAGCTCGTTCTAGAATGCTCGAGCATACCTTTGACGATGTCGGATGCTCTTTTGCCGTGGTGGTTTATTTTTTCAAGGTTTTGTTTTATATCTGAAAGAATTTCACTAACCAGTTTCTCATCTCTTGATTCTTGATTCTTAGATCTTTCTTCTTCAACCTCTACCATCAACTCATTATTTACTTCACTGAAATTATTGAGAAAATTCAACGGGTTTTGAATTTCATGAGCGATACCCGCTGTTAATACTCCCAATGAAGCCATTTTTTCTGATTGGATGAGCTGAGATTGAGTTGATCTTAATTGATGTAATGTATTTTCGATTTTTTCATTTCGCTGTCGTAAAGTTTCATTAGCTTTTTTTCTGTGCTGGTTATTTCTATAGAGCAAAAAAACAATAATAATAAAAACAACAAAACCTGACATTAGCAAGTATATTCTTAATTTTTCTCGAGTTTCTATTTTTTCTTTCTCCAGTTTTTCCAACTTTGCCTGCTCTTCTACAACAACATCCTGAAATGCAAGCAGATTTTTTCGCTCTTCTTTACTAAGGCTATCACTTAATGATTTAGCCAATTTTAAATACACGGTGGCACTATCGGTTCTTCCCAGTTGATCAAAATAGGAAGCAAACAGATTATATGCATCTTTTTTCCCTACCGGGTCTTTTCGCTTTTCAAAAATTTTCAAACTTTCTTTGGCATAATAAAAAGCGGAATCGGTTTTTTTTAATCCTGCATATACGCTACTTAATAAAATATATCCCTGACCCCTGTGTACATAATCATTTGTCTCATTTAAAAGCGCCATGCCCTGTAATATGGTATGGGCAGCTAACTCGAAATTTCCCATCCGCTTATAGGTATCGCCCTGGTATAACATGGTACGACCCATTTGTGGATCTTTCAAAATTGAAAACACAGATTGGGCCTTTTCAATCAACAGGAGTGCCGAATCGAATTTTTCTGCGTTCATATAAGCAATACCCATGTGAAAGTTTAGCGCCGCAATAATTCCTTTGTCCCCGACTACTTTAGCGTATTTTTCGGCTTCCCGGTAATTTTTCAATTGATTGTTGATATTATCCTCCCAGTTTCCGGTATACGCATTTAGCAATCCGATTAAATCGTAGGTCATGGCTATCGTTTTCATTCGTTCATGCTTTGGGCTTTTGCCCGACGACAACCTCAAAATAGTTTTTTCAACACCGGGGTCCTTGACAATATGTAGTGCTTTTAAATAGAATTCCAATGACTTTGAAAACTTTTCCTGTTGCATTTGGATAATCCCCATTTTATTCAATATAGAAGCTTCGTCGAATTTTAGATTTAATCTGACAGCTATTGGTAAGGCTTTTTCAAGATAAAAACTTGCACTATCACAATCTTCAAGAAGATAATAGGATCCGAGGTTACTAAAGACTTCCATTTGGGCAGTATCCTTTGTTGCATCGGATAGAGATCTGTACAAACTACTCAAATATACGTTTTCTTGTTGCCCGGCAATTAATGTTGGTAACAAGAGTAGTGAAATTGCTTTTAAAAAGATTTTCATGCTTTTTTTAATTAGTTAGCTGTCAAGTTTCACAACGTTGTTGAAGTATTTGATTTTATAATCTTATGTAAATCTAATAATTTCTGATAAAATTGTTGTGGATTTTGGATAAAAA
>JAYTNJ010000325.1:0-18721 GCA_043748345.1 Saprospiraceae bacterium | reverse complement strand
TTTTGCCAATCCACGCAATGCAGCTACGGGCGGATTAAGGACCAAGGATGCCAATGAAAGCCGCAAAAGAGGACTGGAAGCATTTATTTACCAGTTGGCCTATGCTATAGATATCGAAGGCAATTCGATATTGCCTTCTCTAAGTTCTCACTTTGCTGGCATTCATTTGTTGGGCGAGCTAGGGTTCAAAACACCTCAGGACGAGAAGGCTGTATGTGCTAACATTAAAGAAGTACATGATTTTGTGCGATATTGGGAGAGCAAAAGAGATGAATTTCAGTATGAGATTGATGGTATGGTCATCAAATTGAATGATTTAGTACTACAGGAAAAATGCGGGTCAACAACACACCACCCAAGGTGGGCTATCGCATTCAAATTTAAAGCCAAGCAGGCTACGAGTAAGCTTCTCGCCGTAGAGTATCAGGTTGGCAAGATTGGTTCAATAACTCCTGTAGCTAAAATAGAGCCTGTGTATCTGGCAGGAGTAACTGTTTCTTCCATATCGCTGCACAATGAGGAGTTTATCAGATCAAAGGACCTTCGTATTGGCGATACTGTGCTTGTGGAGAGAGCGGGGGATGTGATTCCTTATATTGTAAAATCCTTTCCCGAACTCAGGAGTGGGCAGGAAAAGGAAATTATATTTCCTGAATTTTGCCCGTCGAATCATACAGAAACTCCTGTAAAACTGGTTAAAGAAGAAGGAGAGTCGGCATGGAGATGTACTGATTGTATATGCGGAGCCCAGAATCTCCAAAAAATGATTTTTCATGTATCCAAAGAAGCTATGGAAATAGATGGTTTTGGAAAGTCATATGTGGAGAGATTTTATGACCTGGGATGGATCAAGGATATAAGTGATATTTACGATCTTGATTATGAAAAGATAGCCGTATTGGAAGGATTTGGGAAAAGATCCGCGGAAAATATAAAAAATTCTATTGAAAAGGCAAAAGGAAATCCTATTCAGCGAGTACTTCACTCATTGAGCATCCACCATCTCGGGAAAAAGGCAAGCAAACTTATAGCAGAGCACATAGAACATGTCCTTGAACTAAGAGATTGGCCGATAGAAAAATATCTGGAAATAAAGGACATCGGGCCTGTAGTAGCAGAAAATGTAAAGTCATGGTTTTCGGAAGGATCTAATATAAATATGCTTCAAAAAATGGAATCGTATGGGGTCAACCTGCATCAAAAGGAAGAAGATAAGCCACTTAAGGTTTCTGAAGAAGGGATATTGTATGGTAAAACTATCCTATTTACAGGTACTCTTTTGACTATGGGGAGGAAGGAGGCAGAAGAAATGGCCGCAAAAGCAGGAGCTAAAAACATATCGGCAGTCAGTTCCAATCTGAATATCCTGGTCGTCGGGGAAAAAGCCGGCTCAAAACTAAAAAAGGCCCAGGAATTGGGTACAGTTGAAATTCTGACAGAAGCAGAGTTTATTACAAAAATAAATTCTCCGGTTTAAAAAGCTAAGCATACTTTGTAAATGCTCCTTAACTCCTTAATGGTTTATTTATATTTGAATCATGAAGGGAAGTGTAGTTAAAAAAGCTTCTTAATGTCTCTTAACTCCTTAATGGTTTACATATTTTTGAATCATCAAGACGAAGTATATCTAAAAAAGCTTTCTTAATATCCCTTTTCTCCTTAATGGTTTATTTCTGTAAAAATAGACTATGCTTTAAATCCGGCTTTAACACTGATATCAAGCATGGCATCAATACATTTTCTACCTTTTGCTATCACCCAATCTTCAAGGATGATTTCTGGCAATTCAAATTTCATGCTCAGATAAAGTTTTTCCATAGTGTTGCGTTTCATATGCGGACATTCATTGCATGCACAGTTAGTTTCCGGCGGTGCGGGTATAAACATCTTATCAGGTGATGCTAATTCCATTTGATGAATAATACCGGCCTCGGTGCCTACAATGAATGATGTAGCTTCGTTTTGTTGGGTGTATTTTAGCATTTGAGAAGTAGATCCTATAAAATCTGCCATATTGAGGATGTGTTCTTCACATTCAGGATGTGCAATAAATTTTGCCTCAGGGTATCTGTGTTTTAATTTGGTGAGTTTTTCTTTAGAAAATATTTCATGCACCATACATGCACCATTCCATAAGATCATATCTCTCCCGGTCTTTTTGATCAGATAAGCGCCAAGATTCTTATCGGGTGCAAAGATGATACCTTTGTCTTTGGGTATGCTATTGATGACGGCTTCCGCATTAGATGAAGTGCAACAGATATCGGTTAAGGTTTTCAGTTCAGCGGTACAATTGATATAACTTACCACCACGTGGTCGGGATATTTTTCTTTGAATTTTTTAAATAAGGGAGCCGGGCAACTATCCGCCAATGAGCATCCGGCTTTTAGGTCAGGAAGTACCACTTTTTTACCGGGATTCAGCATTTTGGCAGTTTCGGCCATAAAGTGTACACCGGCAAATACTATCATATCCGCTTCAGTACTTTCAGCTTTCTGAGACAATCCCAAACTATCGCCAATATAATCAGCCACATCCTGTATCTCTGACTCCTGATAGTAGTGAGCCAGTATCACAGCATTTTTTTCTGTTTTAAGTTTTTTGATCTCTTCCACCAGATCGAGTGTAGGGTCAATATCAATATCCAGATATCCCTTTTTATTCAGCGTCTTTTTTGCTATTTCAAGTACTGCAGCCATAATTTTTATTTTATTGTTCAGTATTAATTACTTCATTTTCCTTCCACTCGAGGGTCGCCGATACGGCATAATGATCCGAAAAGTGATCTTTGATAATCTCAAAATTTGTCACATTCAGAGCAGGATCAGCAAAAATATAGTCTATCCTTAATAACGGTATTTTTCCGGCATAAGTTGTACCGATACCTAGTCCACGTTCGCGAAATGCATCATTGCCCAACACAGAAAAAACTTTATATGTATATGACTGTGGAGGATCATTCAGGTCACCTGCAAGGATCGTTTTGTACGGACTTACAGATACATGCGCAGCAATTTTTTCTGCCTGGCGGCTACGCTGCAAATGTTTATTTCTGAATTTTCTCAAAATACCTTTAATATCATACCAGGATTGTTTTTCATATATATCCTTTTTAGTGGTAAGCTTTTCAGTATCTCTTGTGATTTGATTGGATTGCAAGTGATAACTATACACTCTAATGGTATCAAAATCCAGTTTTATGTCAGCCCAGAGACAAGAGTTTGTAATGGTACCGAAGTCAATTTCACCTTTTTGAACGATAGGGTATTTTGAAAGTATAGCAGCACCTTTTTGCTTGAAATAAAGGTGATGAGATGGAAATGTCTTTTTCAGGATATCAAATGCATAATCTCCCACCTCCTGAATACAAAATACATCAGTGTCTTTATATTGATCCAGAAAGTGTATGAAAGCCTCCTTTTTTATATCTCTGTTTTTCTTTATTTTATCATACCCATAAGAAGCGTTACTGATATTATACGTCATGACAGTAATAGTTTCCCCTTCGGTCTCCGGCTTCTGACTACTTAATGATATAAAACCCTTGAGTTGACTCCACCCCAGTATAATCACTATTAATGACGGCCAAATATACTTGGGTTTTTTAAAAATCCAATAAAAAATAAATGCAATATTGAAAAGTAGTATTACTGGATAAAAAAGCCCAAAAAAAGAGATGACCCATGTAAGTTCGGGATCAATATGTGGAGCGAGATATGCGAGAAGCAGAGCAAAAATTACTGACATGTTGATGAGCATGATGGTTCTGTCGAAAATCTTCACTCTTAACTTTTACTTGCCTTGTATAATATTTCTTTTTCTTCGTCTGTCAGGCTGTCATACCCCGAGGATTTAATTTTATCAAGGATTTGGTCTACTTTACGTGATATATCCAGAGCATTGCCTGTGGTTTGATTATTATTTGAGATAGTATTGGCTCTATGTGCTACCTTTAGTTTTGTTTTTGTGAAAGAAACTGGTCTTTTTCTCATTTGTGTTATGCGGGAACCAAAGCTAAAAATTTGTGACAAATCAGTGCCGGACCGTAAAAGGTAAACAAATAATATACCAAAAAGTGTTCCTCCCATGTGTGCTATATGACCTCCGGAGTTGTCACCTGATCTGGTTCCAATAAGGTCTAAAAAAAAGATGACCAGACCTACATATTTAATCCTGACAGGCCCGATTAAGATTAAATGAACCACGTAATCAGGTGCAATAGCCACAGCTGTAAATACTAATGCAAGCACAGCAGCTGACGCCCCAAGTGCCATGGTGCCAATGCCACTCAGAAAATTGAATGATAAAATATAAAAGAGTGCGCCCATCAGTCCGCCCATGATGTAAACAGGCAGTATTCTCTTGTCACCCAACAAATCCCCGGCTATATTTCCAAACCAATATAAAGTAATCATATTCCACGCAAGGTGCCATATTCCGGTATGCACAAACATGTGTGTAATGAGTGTCCATGGCCGATACAACAAAATCATAGGATCTCCCGGAAGTGCAATATAAGGGAGAATAGTCGACTGATAAAAGAATGGAAAAAATGCTTCGGTCAGTGCCGTAAATACACAAACAGCCACATTTATGATGATTAGCCTTACGATCATATTACCGTAATCAAACGACGCTCTTATGTCTTTTGCTATTGATCTGAACATAATTCTTATAATAAATCTTAACGCAAGTTATTCATTTTCCAATATACAATCATTAAAAATCCACAAATTGCCCCGCCCACATGTGCAAAATGTGCTACTCCCGACTGGTAACCACCAAAACCACTGAATAGGCCTAACAAAATAAACAGAATGGCCATGTACTTAGCCTTCATGGGAATAGGTGGAAAAAGGAGCATTAATTCTATGTTTGGAAACATGGTGGCAAAAGCCGTAGTTACCCCAAAAATTGCGCCTGAAGCACCCAATATCGGTACAGGAGACATAAACATTTGGAGAGCAGAAGCGGCTATGCCGGAAACCAGATACAAGATTAAAAATCTTTTAGCCCCCAGACTTGATTCGACCAATGGACCGAACATGTACAATCCAATCATATTGAAAAACAAATGTTGAAAATTGGCATGAGAAAACATGTGTGTGACTACCTGAACGGGTTCAAAACGAAGAGACCCCGGCCTTGAGAGAATAAAATAGTTTTCAATCCCCGGGAAGGGCAGTAAATACCAGACAGCAAAAAATAAAATAACATTAATTATCAAAAGATTTTTTACAACTTCGGTCATTCTCATCATAATAGAGGAGCTTTATAATTGATTAAAACGTTTATTAATTTCATCAAGATCATATACAATAAAACATTTTTTTCCCGAAGGACTTTTTGAAGGCATTTTACAAGCAAACAACCTATCAATAAGAGTGGTCATTTCCTGTTTTTCAAGCCTTTTCCCTTTTTTTAAACCCGAAGAAAAAGACATGGACCTTGCAAGGTTATCTTCAATACCCAATTCAAACTCAAGGTTGTTAACATATTGGGCTATCAGTTGTTCGATTACACTTTCGATATTTATATTTTCATCAAGCGCTGATGGTGTGCCATGAACAATAAATGTGTTATTACCAAACTCTTCTATCTCGAACCCAAGTCCTACAACTTTGTGGAGAATTTTTTTTAGAACTGAAGCTTTTGAAGGGTCAAGTTCTATAGTTCGGGGAAATAATTCCTTTTGTGAACTGAATTCTCCATTCCCGAGGATGTCAAGATATTGTTCATATAGAATTCGCTCATGTGCCGCTTGCTGATCGATGATCATCATACCAGATTTTACCTGATGCAGGATGTACGAGCCATGCATTTGGTACGGTTCTCTTGAGCTGTTGAAATTTAATATTTCTTTGCTATCTGATCGGAAAGCTTCACTTTCAAGGATCTTAACTTCTTGATGATTGGGTCTGTCAGAAGTAGGTTGGAGTTCTTTTAACCCTTTATAAATTTCTTCCCAGCCACTTACGCTTTCCTGCCCGGGCCTGAATTTAGCTTCTCTTTCGGGATGATAGTTTTCTAAAGGATTTTTATCTATTGACCGTGAACTACCTGAAAAGCGTTGGTTAAAATTATGGTCAATACTAAAATCCAACATAGGTAAAAGACTATACTGGCCAAGGCTGTGTTTTACAGATACTCTCAGATAATTATATATCAAACGTTCGTCTTCAAATTTTATTTCCGTTTTTGTAGGGTGAACATTTATGTCGATATTGGCTGGGTCTATTTCAAGAAATACAAAATAACAGGGGAAAACATCTTTTGTTATTAAATCATCAAAAGCAGCCCTGATAGCATGATTGAGATAATTATTCTTGATAAATCGTTTATTTACAAAAATATACTGTTCCCCCTGGTTTTTTTTTGCAGCCTCTGGTTTTCCGATTAAACCTGAGAATATGGCTACTTCTGTTTCTTCACCTATCGGTACTAGCTTGTCGTTGATGTTTTTACCAAAAATAGCTACTACCCGCTGTTTCAAATTAGATTTCGGCAAATGATAAATTTCATTTCCATTGTGATGAAAAGTAAAATATATATCAGGATTGGCCAGAGATACCCTGTGAAACTCTTCCATGATATGTTTTAATTCGATAGGATCAGATTTCAGGAACTTCCTTCTGGCAGGAACATTAAAGAAGAGGTTTTTAACAGATATCGACGTGCCGGCCGTGCCTTGGATTTTATCGTGTTTGACGAGGTCTGACCCTTCGATAATTATTCTGGTAGCAACTTCTGATTCTGGCTGCCGGCTTATAAGTTCAACATGCGAAATAGCTGCTATTGAAGCGAGAGCCTCCCCCCTGAATCCCATGGTTTTGATACAAAATAAATCATTTGCTGTCCTTATTTTTGACGTGGCGTGTCTTTCAAAAGCCATTCTGGCATCAGTTTCTGACATACCTTTACCATCATCTATAATCTGAATGCTAGTTTTACCAGCATCTTTTATTATCAGTCTGATGAATGTACTGCCGGCATCGAGGGCGTTTTCGAGCAACTCCTTTACCACTGAAGCAGGCCGTTGTATGACTTCACCTGCAGCTATTTGATTGGCGATACTATCGGGGAGCAACTGTATGATGTCGGGCATAAGTTGTGCGCTTTACTTCGAAAAAGTTTCCATCAGTGAGATAATTTTATTTGAGCTCATGATGATATAGGCTGCAAAGATAAGAACAGCTATTATATATAGCAACCTTAGGTTAGATTGCCGCGTAGCTTTTGATTTGGCTGATGGATCACCGTTGTATTTCATCCTCAATCCGGATTTAATACGACTTTTCAAATTTTCAATATCTACAGAAATTTCGCCGGTATCCTTATATTTTTTTATTCTTTCCTCCAATTCTTCTTTTGCCGGATCATAGTATCTGGGTTTGTAATCGAAAATCTTAGGTTTGACCTTACTACCAAAGCTTAATTTGAGCATATCTTTACAGATTTAATTGTTAGAATAACAAACTAAACTGACAAGATGTTTTTTGGCAATATCAGACATCGATTTTGGCATACTTGGCATTTTCTTCAATAAACTTACGGCGGGGAGGTACCTCATCCCCCATCAGCATGCTGAATATTCTGTCCGCTTCCATGGCATCATAGATAGTTATCTGACGAAGAATCCGATTATTAGGATCCATAGTAGTTTCCCAAAGCTGTTCGGCGTTCATCTCTCCCAAACCCTTGTATCGCTGGGTTTTTATACCGGTATCCTCCTTTCCGTTAGAGTAATTTTCTATAGCGGTTTTTCGTTCTTCGTCATTCCAGCAATAAATAAAATTTTTACCTTTTTTTACCTGATACAGCGGAGGCGCCGCTATATAGATGTGCCCCTGCTCGATGAGTGGTTTCATATATCTGAAAAAGAAAGTCATAATCAATGTAGAGATGTGACTTCCATCTACGTCGGCGTCGCACATTATTACCACTTTATGGTATCTTAACTTTTCGATATTAAGGATTTTATCTCCATCTTTTTCTTCAATTCTTACGCCCAAAGCCGTAAACATATTTTTTATCTCCTCATTTTCGTATATCCTGTATTCCATTGCTTTTTCCACATTGAGTATCTTTCCTCTCAGTGGCAGGATGGCTTGAAAATTTCTGTCTCTGCCTTGTTTGGCTGTACCTCCCGCTGAGTCCCCTTCCACGAGAAAAATTTCTGATTCTGCCGGATCTTTTGAACTACAATCTGACAGTTTGCCGGGAAGCCCACTTCCAGTGAGTACATTTTTACGTTGAACCATTTCTCTGGCCTTGCGTGCAGCGTGCCTTGCGGTAGCAGCGAGTATTACTTTTTCTATAATCCTTCTAGCCATCGACGGATTTTCTTCCAGATAGGACTTCAACACATCGCCGACACAGCGGGATACAATTCCTGTTACCTCGGAATTGCCCAATTCTCCTTTTGTCTGTCCTTTGAACTGAGGTTCCTGAACCTTAACAGAAATTATGGCAGTAAGCCCTTCTTTAAAGTCTTCACCTGAAATCTCTATTTTTACTTTTGCAAATAAATTATTATCATTGCCATAATCTTTAAATACGCGTGTAATTGCACGTCTGAACCCGGCCACGTGCGTACCTCCGTCTCTCGTATTGATGTTGTTGACATACGAAAAAATGTTTTCCTGATAACCGGTATTATATTGCATGGCCACTTCAACTTCCACATTTTCCTCTTTTCCTTCGATGTAGATGGGATCTTCTATGAGAGGTGGTCTAGTTTCGTCCAGATATTTGACAAATTCCCTCAATCCTCCGGTAGAATAAAAATCCATTCTTTTGAAGCTTCCATCTTCTTCCATTTCTCTTTCATCGGTAAGAGACAGGAATAATCCTTTATTCAGATATGATAGCTCACGGATACGCCCCGCTAAAGTGCTAAAGCTATACTCCAGGGTTTCAAATATAGTTCCGTCTGGTCGGAATGTCACCTGGGTTCCTTTTCTATCTGAATCGCCCAATGTTTTGACTGGACCTAAAGGAATTCCTTTACTGTACTCCTGTTCAAAATATTTTCCATCTCTATGGACCTCTACTCGTACATATTCAGATAGGGCATTTACGCACGATACCCCTACACCGTGCAGACCACCTGAGACCTTGTATGTATCTTTATCAAATTTACCACCGGCGTGCAATACTGTCATTACGACTTCGAGTGCGGATTTCTGAAGTTTTTCATGCATTCCTGTAGGGATACCTCTACCATTATCTATTACAGTAACAGAATTATCTTTATGGATTATAGTATCAATATGGGTACAATGACCGGCAAGATGCTCATCTATTGAGTTATCTATTACCTCCCAAACCAAATGGTGTAAACCTTTAGTATCGGTGCTCCCGATATACATTCCCGGACGCTTTCTTACGGCTTCCAATCCTTCCAATGCCTGAATATTATCGGCACCGTATTCATTCTTTTTATTCTGATCTTTGTTATCGCTCATTTAATGTTTATTCTTGTTTTAAACGGGATGCAAAGATAACCATTTTTATAGTCAGAACAAAGCTAAAACAATGGAAATCCGCATAAAAACGAAGAGAAAAAGTGATAATACAGCAATATTAGGTGACTAATTTAACCAATTAATAATCAATAGCTTAAACTTTAGGATTTATCATCTTTCAGATGAGGTAAGTCATCTAGTTTCTGACTTTGTCGGCAAGCGTTACTGAACCTGAATAATCTATTACTTTGCCGTCGATAAATTTTGCTCGGGCGAAGTAAACAAAGACACCAGGATCCAGTCTTTTACCATTAAATGTACCATCCCAACCATCAGATCCTGCGGGATCGGGGATGTAAGCTGATTTTTCATACACCTGATTGCCCCACCTGTCAAATATAGAAAAAGATAAGATCTCTTCAACCCCGGCACCTGTGACCGCCTGAAAATAATCATTGACTCCATCCCTGTTGGGAGAAAAGATATTTGAAAAATAAACATTCCTAACATTCTTTACACTTATCGTAACCTCATCAGAACCTCTGCAGCCATTGGCATCAGTTACAGAAATCAGGTATGTAGTAGATTCTGTAGGGTTGGCCTCCAAAGTAATACAATCCGGCGAAAGGCAAGTGAGCCCGGTCGTAGGCGTCCATTGTATAGAGTCAATATTGGAAGGAGAGTTGATTGTAACTTTTAGTAAAGTGGATTTTTGACCCAGTTGTATCTCTACATCAGGGCCGAGATCAACTGCAATAGGAATGGGCTGATTAATAGTGATTAATGTATCTGTAGAACACCCTGTAGAGTCTATTATAGCTACAAAATATTGACCAGCCGTCACTGTGACACAAGAGTCTATTGGAAATCTTTTGCCATTATTTATCTGAAAAGTATATTTATTTCCTGTCCCACCAGTGATGGATTTTACGGAAATACACGTTGTTCCACCATTGCATAGTGGTGGTGCGGGGTTGTTTATTTCTCCTCTTATTTTAGGTGGCGAGGCCAAAGAATAACAAAAAGTATCTTTACATCCAAAATTATCTGAAACCGTTGCGCAATAGTTACCTTGCTTAAGCCCAGTGGCAACTCCATTTTCAACGGTAAGCCCGGATTGCCATGTAATGGTCTTGACTCCGGGATTTCCACCTGTAGTGATGATGCCTATCTTACCGACATTTGTATTTTTGCAATCAAGCTCTATGGTTTTATTATTATCTACTGAAGCTACTAGATTACCAGGTTGTGTAATTGTAACTGTATCGGTTTGCTGACAGTTGTTACTATCGTTTATGGTTACAATATATTGACCGGCACCAATATTATTCAGAGAAGTACCGGTAGTACCATTGGCCCACGAATAAATATAACTTAGACCTGTTCCTCCTTTGGCTGTTATGGTCGCCGAACCGTTTGTACTGCCGAAACAAGTAGGATTTGTCACTAAGGTCTTAGCGTCATCTATGGATAAAAGTGGAAAAGTTCCGATATTAAAGAAGGTTGTATCTGATTTACAGGTGTTTGAGTTATTGGCAAATACCCAGTTTGGGCCTGCATTAAGATCGGCAGCAAACATACCTTTGGTGCCGGATGACCATGTAAAGGTAAGCCCGGGTGTCGCACCTATTATAGTTGCCTGACCTGTTGACAGCCCAAAACAGGTGACATTACGAGTAGACGGAGTTGGGAAAGTTACCTTAGGGGGATCCTGAAGGGTAATAGAATCTAGTTTCCTGCAGCCCAGACTGTTTTGCTCAATAATTAACACGTAATATTTCCCGGCACCCAGACCTTGTATAACAGGATTGGAGCCGATATTAATCCCGTTAGTATTTGACCAAAGGGTATTAAAAGGAACTCCATTTCCGGTAGTGACACTTACAGACAAATTAGCATCTTTTAAGCCATTGCAGCTTATGGTTTTATTAACGGTAAGGTTTGTGTTGACAATGTTCAGCTGCTGATCCAGGGTGTCGCAGAAAACTGCCTGACAACCCAAAACATCGGAGATAGTAGCACAATATATACCTGAATTCAAACCGATAGCTACCCCATTGTCAGCTATGACCCCGGTTTGCCATTTAATGGTTTTAAGTCCCGGATTTCCACCAGAGCTCATTATACCGATTTTGCCTCCTTTCAGATTATTGCAGTTGGGATTTACTGTCATGCTATTATCACCAGATGCGGTTAAAGCTGATGGTTCTGCGAGAGAAATAGAATCTGTTAAAGCGCAATTTAGGCTATCTCTGATCGTGACATAATATTTTCCTGCCTTTAAATTGGCGATAAATGAACCACTGGGACCATGTGCCCATGAATAATTATATTTGGATCCTGTCCCACCCATGGCTGTTATAGAAACAGATCCATTAGCCTCGCCAAAACATCTTGGATTTGAGACAATTGTATTCGCAGCATTCAACGAAATTCCGGAAGGGGTTCCTATATTAAAAAAAGTAGTATCAGACTTACAGTTATTTGCATTTGTGGCAAATAACCAGTTTTGTCCGGCATTAAGATCTGCTGCAAACATACCTTTGGTACCGGAAGACCAGGTATAAATCAGTCCGGGTACAGCGCCAATGACGGTTGCTTGTCCGGTTGAAAGGCCGAAACAAGACACATTGCGGGTTTGTGGAGCAGCGGGGAGAGTTACTATAGGAGGATCCTGGACAGTAATAGAATCCAGTTTTCTGCATCCTTCGCTGTTTTGTTCGATAATCAACACATAATATTTTCCGGGCCCCAGATTTTGTATGATCGGATTAGAGCCTATATTAATGCCGTTAGCGTCTGACCATAAAGTATTAGAAGGCACATTATTTCCAGTGATGGTGACTGATAATGATGCATCTTTTAACCCGTTGCAGCTAATGGTTTTATCTAAGGCAATGTTGGTGGTTACAGATTTTAGGGGTTGGACGAGTGTGTCACAAAAAACAGCCTGACAACCCAAAACATCGGAGACAGTAGTACAATATATACCTGCATTCAGCCCTATAGCTACTCCATTGTCCACTATAACCCCGCTTTGCCATTTGATAGTTTTAAGTCCGGGATTTCCACCAGAAGTCATTATACCGATTTTGCCTCCATTTATATTATTGCAATTAGGGTTTACAGTCATACTATTATCAACGGATACGGATAAAGCTGGAGGTTCTGAGAGGGAAATAGAATCTGTTACGGAACAATTGATGCTATCTCTGATCGTGACATAATATTTACCCGCTTTCTGGCCGGCGATAGAAGATCCACTGGGTCCGTGTGCCCAGGAGTAGTTGTAATTTGATCCTGTTCCTCCTGTTGCAAGTACAGAAACAGATCCATTGGCCTCGCCAAAACATCTTGGATTTAAAACAATAGTCTTCGCAACATCCAGCTTAATTCCGGAAGGAGTTCCTATATTAAAAAACAAAGTATCAGATACACAATTATTATTATCCTTTGCTACTACCCAGGCAGGGCCTGCCGGAAAATTAAGAGAAAAAGGGGCCACAATACCCGTTGACCAGGTATAGTTTAGGCCGGAAGGGGAGTTGAAAATGACGGCCTGTCCGTTTGAAAACCCAATACAGGTTACATTTCGGGTTTGGGGCACTGGAAATGAAATTTTTAGCGGCTCGCTAATGGTAATACTGTCGATTTTTTTACAACCGTTGGCATTCTGTACAGTGATAAAATATTTTCCTGTTGTTACATTGATAGAGCTATCTCTATCAATGATTGCTGGATTACCTTCTTTTCGCCATTCAAATAAAAAACCACCATTACCTCCCTGTACATTAACTATTGCTTTACCTTGCTGCTGAAAACAAATTGCATTTGTAACATTTTTCACGAGAATAAGAGGTGACGGCTCCACAACCGTTACTTGTTTGATCACAGAAGGACAATTGTTTTTATCCGTAACTTTTATATTGTATTTTCCCCCACCCACATTGAGGACAGTCTGTGTTATACCGACATTGGTCCCCAGGCTATCAGTCCAAAGAATACTAAACGGACCGTTAGAACTTGTGATATTTACCGATAACGAACCATCTTTTGAGCCAAAACATGATATATCTTTTGCCTGAGGTGCGATATCCGGTTTGGCCTGCTGATTTATGGTTTGTGTTAATGTAGAAGTACAATTTGCTGCGTCTGTGACTGTCACCGTATATATGCCTCCTGCCAGATTCTTTATCATATTGGTTGTGTCAACTGATGCCAGACTCCAGGCATACCTGTAACCTGCTGATCCACCGGAAGGGTTTACAGTTATAGAGCCCAGGGTATCACATTTGGCCTGAGTAATTATTGTATTAAACCTGATAGAATCCGGCTCGGAAATGGTGATAGTATCGCTTTTTCTGCAACCCAAAACATTTATAGCACTTACGATGTACTGACCGGAAGGTGCGTTTAATAAATTATCTCCGTCTATAATTGTCGGATTACCCAATTTCTGCCACTCAAAGGTGAATCCTGAATTTCCACCTACGACATTGGCAAGTGACTGACCGTTTCCTTTATTGCATATCGCATTGGAAAAGCTGAGTGTTAGAAAAAAGGGTGCCGGCTCTGTTATAGAAATGGTGAGCGGAAATGAAGAACAATTATTTTTATCGGTTACCTGCACAGTGTAAGTACCAGAGCCAACATTGAGCATTGTTTGAAATGTTGAGATAATAGCTCCTGAACCATCTTTCCATTTTATATCAAATGGGCCGTTGCCGCTATTGATTTCTACGCTCAGGCTGCCATTCTTAGCACCATTGCACGTAATATCTTTTACAACTTTGGGAACTATATTAAGGGTACCCTGTTGGTTCAGCGTCACTGAAAATGAGTCTTTACATCTGTTAAAATCGGAAACAGTCACTTTAAAAGTACCGCCTGTCAGATTTGTAAGTGAGTCTGTATTTCCGCTTTGAATAGGATTCCAGCTGTAGGTATACCCTCCCTTGCCTCCTGAGGTTTTCAACTTGATCGAACCAAAAATATCACATTGCGGCTGTACTACTACCGGATTGAGTTTAAGTGAATCGGGTTCTGTGATATTAAAGCGTACAGTATCTCTACAGTTGTTGAAATCGATCATCCTGTACGCATAATTGCCGGGACTTATGCCTGAGAGCTTTAAAGTGTCCGCTCTTGTTCCTAGCCCGCCTATATCCGGAGATCCCGCCAAAGGAAAAAATGTATTAAAGGTGGAATAAGGGCTTACAGTCATCGTCACACTTCCATCTTTGGCCCCTTTGCAGGTGACATCTTTTACGGCAGCTGTCATATCCAAGGCACGGTCAAAAGGCATGGTGAAAGAACGAATATCTGTAGAACATCCCAGACTATCAGATACTCTTACCGTAAAGTTGCCGGCCCTAACAGAAAAGAGATAGGGTGGAGCAAATCGAAAATTTAAACCACTATTGAGGATAAACCGAAAAGGATCACCAATGGTCCAGGGAGTACCTCCGGAAGCTG
Source organism: Saprospiraceae bacterium (assembly GCA_043748345.1). Taxonomy (GTDB): domain Bacteria; phylum Bacteroidota; class Bacteroidia; order Chitinophagales; family Saprospiraceae; genus OLB9. The sequence continues at coordinate 3,778 of JAYTNJ010000325.1, read as the reverse complement.
TGATTTCAATATTTCCGAAAATACCCGGCTGATTGCATGGGGCATTATTTTTTATTTTTACATCCATGATGAGGGCCGCCCTGCTTAACTGGAAACTGTCTATTTTTTTGCAGCCATTAAAATCAGTTATAGTTACTGTGTACTTTCCTACGCGAAGATCTTTCAGAGAATCCACTCCACTAATCAGATTTGACCATTCATAAGTAAATGGCGCAAATCCTCCTTGTTTATTTGAAATTTTAATGGTACCATTTGGCCTATCCGAGCAAGTAGGATCTTTTTTAGATTTATCGTACGTAAGGGTCTGTCCATTAGAGATTACTATACTTTTTGTAACCTTTAGATTGTTGGCATCAGTGATAATAACTTCGTATGTTTTTTGAGGAATATTACTTAAGGTCACTCTCTGACCATCTAATAATCCATTTCCGGTGAACTCTGCACCGTTGATGGTATAAGAATATGGCGCTGTTCCACCGGTAGCGTAAAAAGTAAGGGAGGCATTTTCAATATTATTGACCCCATCGGCATCACATTTATTTGTAAAAACGAGTAAACTATTTGACTTAATTGTAATAGTTCCGGTATTCGTGTTTAGATTTTCGATACATACAGATCTTCCCGCCACTTCACGACATACTTCAAGGGTTAAAATCGATCCGTTGATGGAAACAGGGGATACGTTACCTGGCTCCCCAATGATATCAAAACAAAGGGTAAAAAGTACCTGACCGTCAGCAATAGTCGTTGGGTCGCTGGCCCAGACAAAATTTAGATATCCGGCACCTTTAGTTCCGCAATTAAAAAGATCCCCGAAAATGTTATTTTTCAGTCCCGGATGGACATTGGTCGCAGGGCATTGAGGGACTACCAAAGTAGCATTATACGAAAGATTAAACTGAATAGATTCAATACTCTTGAAATTTTCAGCTGTCACATCGATGCATACGGTAGTTCCCTTTTCGCCGGCTTTACTTTGGATATCAAGTTTTAAAGTATCCTGAGCATGCAGGGATATAGTGCCGAAAAACGCGATAAAAAAGCATATAAAATGTAATGTAAGTTTCCTTAATATCATGATATTCATGGAATTATATAATTAATCTATAAGTTATATTAAAATAAATCGCAAATGTATGTAAAATAACATAAATGCAATCAGGTAAAGAGGGAAACTGTTGACTTGAAAACGCAAAAGTACGACTTATGTTGTTTTAAGAGAAAGAAATTAATACTAAAAAAGAAGGATGGATAAAAAAGTATTTAACCCATATATCCTTCACATTCCATCGGGCAATTGCATTTTTTGCCTAACTTTGTTCTATTAAAATCTTAACAATGCACATAACGATAAAATTTCAAGCAGTATTATCCTTCTTTTTATTATTTGCAATAAGTATATATGGTCAGGATGATGATGCTATTTTTATCAAAAAAATCCATAATGAATCGCTCTCAAAAGGTATGTCATATCCATGGCTACATGACCTGTGTACAAAATATGGCGGGAGAATCGCCGGATCGCCTGCCTATTTGGGTGCAGCCAACTTTACAAAAAATACACTCGCAAGTATTCAGGGCGTCAATAGTACATTGCAGGAATGTGAAGCAAGTTATTGGTGGCGGGGAGCTAAAGAAAAAGTATGGATCGTAGGAAAGAATGGTAAAAACACCTCTCTGAAGGCATTTTCTTTGGGAAATTCAGTTTCAACCTCCAAAGCAGGGCTGACAGCCGAAGTGATAGAAGTTAAAAGTCTGGATGAGGTAGAAGCATTGGGCAAAGATAAGATAAAAGGCAAAATCGTTTTTTATAACAGAGCGATGGATCCTACCCAGATAAGAACATTCAGCAGTTATGGAGGAGCTGTGGACCAACGTGCTTTTGGGCCATCAAAAGCAGCCGAATACGGCGCTGTTGCAGCATTGGTACGATCTATGTCCACTTCTTCGGATGATTTTCCGCATACAGGTGTTACAATTTATAAAGACAGTACCAAAAGGGTACCGGGGGTGGCAATCAGTACTAACGACGCAAACCTGCTGAGTAAAAAGTTAAAAGAAGGTGTTGTAAAAGTATATATTCAGACTGAATGCAAAACTCTGGGTATGAGGCCGGCTCCAACAACAATAGGTGAGATCAGGGGTTCTGAATTTCCTGATGAAATATTGTTGGTAGGTGGTCACCTTGACAGCTGGGATGTAGGCCAGGGTGCACACGATGACGGGGCCGGATGTGTACAGGCTATGGAAGTCCTCCGGTTATTAACAGCTTTGGGTTACAAACCTAAAAGAACTATCAGGGCTGTCTTATTTTCCAATGAAGAGAATGGACTAGCGGGTGGAAGGACGTACGCCAAAATTTCTGGCGAAAAGGGTGAATTTCATTTGGCGGCCATTGAGTCGGATGCAGGAGGTTTTTCACCCAGAGGGTTTAGTTTTGAGTCAGACACTTCAGTATTTAAATCATACTATAAAAAAGTCAGTGAATGGCTTCCCTTATTGGAGAGTTATGGATTGATATTTGAAATGGGGGGTTCAGGTGCCGATATTGGTCCGTTGAAACCACAAAAAGGATTACTTATAGGCTTGAGGCCGGATTCTCAGCGGTATTTTGATTTTCATCATACTGCCAATGACAGGATCGAAAATGTAAACAAAAGAGAACTGGAACTAGGATCTGCCGCCATGGCCAGTCTTATTTATTTAATAGACAAATACGGATTAAAGTGAATATCAAAACCGATCAAAATACGATACAAGTAGGTGATCTTACATTTGTAAAGTATATCGAAGCTGGTGCGCTTGAAGAAAAAGTACAGGAAATTGCCGACAGCATCAGGGAGGATTTTCATGAAAAGTATCCAATGTTTCTGGTAGTGATGAATGGAGCATTTATATACGCGGCAGATCTCATCAGGAAGCTGGATTTTCCTTGTGAACTAAATTTTGTCAGGATCAAATCCTATCATGGAACCGAAAGCAGTGGCAAAATAGATATTTATATGCCACCCAATATTGAGCTCAAAGGCAGGCATTTGATATTGGTAGAAGACATCATTGATACCGGAAATACCATGGCTGCCTTTATAACTGAGCTGGAAAAATATGGCCCGACGTCTATAAACCTTACGTCCATACTTGTCAAACCCGAAGCACACAAACACGATATCATCACCCATTATCCGGGATTCATTATACCCAATAAATTTGTAGTGGGTTATGGTCTGGACTATGACGGAATGGGCAGGAATCTAAAAGACCTGTATCAACTGTATGATGATAAAAACGAAAACAATAACTAAGCTTATGTCAGAAAAAGAAAAAGCTGAAAAAATAGTCCATCAAATGATGTATAAAGAAGATGCTTTTTCCCGATGGATGGCAGTGGATATCCTTACAGTAAATCCCGGTAGTTGTTCCATCACGGTGGAGATCAGGCCGGAAATGCTGAATGGCTTTCATATATGTCACGGTGGAGTGACATTTTCCATTGCCGACAGTGCGTTTGCTTTTGCCAGTAACTCAAGGGGGATTCATGCTGTATCTATTGAAACATCTATATCACATACAAGAAAAGTATTTGCAGGAGATATTATCACAGCTTTAGCGGCAGAAAAATCGTTGACGACAAAGTTTGGAATATATGATGTAGTCTTGAACAATCAAAAAAATGAAACGGTAGCTGTCAAGTTTCACAACGTTGTTGAAGTATTTGATTTTATAATCTTATGTAAATCTAATAATTTCTGATAAAATTGTTGTGGATTTTGGATAAAAA
>JAYTNJ010000324.1:0-2131 GCA_043748345.1 Saprospiraceae bacterium | reverse complement strand
CCTCTGAATATCTGGACCCCTTTACTTCCAACCAATGCACTTAACGGATTAGAAGTGATACCTCAGTCTCACCTTTATGTTTCTCCTGTCAGGGGCTTTGGCATACCTCAGTATTTTTCCGGTTGTAAAGATACCTTACTCAGTTATTCCCTGAGTATAACAACACATTTGGGAGAAAGCATTATTTATCATCCCGGGCTCCTGCATTATTCAAAACCCAATCAAACAAATCAAATCAGACCTGCCGTTGTTATTGGATTGGCGCCCAGACACAAGCAGCAGTTAGTATACTGGGGTGAAAAGGATTGGCTGGGCTTAAAAATATACACAATGAAAATGTCATTGGATGATTATATTCTCTGGGATGAAAAATCTCTTGTCAAGGACCGTATCATTGATTCAAAACGGTTCAGGAGGTATAGAATTGACAGAAATTCATATAATCATTTTATTGCCAAAAAAACACAAAACTAAAAACATGCTCAGTAATTTTGAAAATAAGATCCGGATGAAGTTACTTAAAAAAGCAAGGAATATCCGTAAAAAGGTTTTAGACATTAACGAACTGAATGAATCTAACAAAAATGATTATGATGATGTTTTTTCCGGGAAACTTGATTACTTACTCATCAAAAATTTTATACCCAAATCAGAATTAAGCCAATTCAATAATCAATTAAATCTTGCTGATAACATCAAAAACAATTACCGGGAACATACAAAATCCGGTTTTTTCTTAGGTTACTCCCTGCTGGAGGCTAACAGTATAAGTGATTATTTTGTAATGGCGGACAAGTACAATGCCCACGAAAAAGATATCCTTGGTTTTTCTTTCAATGAACGTATTATACAACTAACTGAAAAAATATCTTCAGTTCATTCGATTGAAATACCTGTGAATGAAAAAAGGGATCAGTACCTTGGCAATACCGTAAGGGTTCTAGAGCCGAATAAACCGGCTTTTCCTGCTCATACCGATAAATATGTCCACGATATAAATCCAAAGGCCAGGCACCTGAATACACTGATTACTCCTGAAAATCTTATCAGCTATTTTGCAGTTTTAAAGAATACCTGTAAAGGAGGAAGGCTTTACCTATTTAACAAATACTATTCAGATACTCCGCATCAGATACTGGAAGAACTTACATCAGGAGATTTTAAAAAAGTTCAAAAATATATTTACCGGAATGAAGTTATAAAAATTGATTTGGAGGAAGGCGATTTAATACTATTTAACGCCGGAAACAGATGGCATCTAGTTGAACCCATTTACGGACCAGATGCAAGAATTACGGTAGGCAGCTTTACTTCATACAACAAAAATAAAGATAAAATATATATTTGGTCATAATATAATATTGGAAATAACGGTTATCTTATCCTCCTTTTATCCAAAAAAATACTTTTATTTTATTAATTTTACATTATAACAGTTAACCTGTTTTTTGTAGATTCTATTATTGTAACAGACCTAATTCTATTTTTTGTATTTTCGAAAAAAAATATTTCATATTTTCAACCAATTCCGGCAGGTAAGCAAGGATGTGCCTGCTCCCTATAAAGCCTATTATAAAAGCAGGGAAATTTCTGACAGGTCATATCTTTGCCATGCACCATTCAATAATATGTATTTTAATTCTTTGGGTGAGGTGGCCAATTGCTGGCTCACCTTTGATGATCCCGAATATTATGACGGAACAAAATCAATAAAGGAAATCTGGTTTGGTGATAAATTCAACAGGCTCAGGGAAGCGATAAAAGAATATGATTTATCCTACAAATGTAACACCTGTAAAAACCACATTAAATCCGGTAATTTCATAAATGTGCTGGCCAGAGCTTATGATAATGAATATCCTGTTATTGAATATCCAACAATGATTGAATTTGAATTATCCAATACCTGTAATCTAGAGTGCACGATGTGCACAGGATTACTCTCTTCTGTCATCCGGAAAAACAGGGAAAAATTACCCGCACTTAAGTCTCCCTACGGGGATAGGTTTATCGAAGAACTCAGGGAGTTCATACCCTATCTTAAAGAAGCACGATTTAACGGCGGGGAGCCATTCCTCATACATATCTATTACAAAATATGGGATTTAATCTACGAATTAAATCCGGACTT
>JAYTNJ010000323.1:0-13183 GCA_043748345.1 Saprospiraceae bacterium | reverse complement strand
GATTATGAAGTCAAAGTGCTTAGAAATGTGGTGACATCTCCTGATGAAAAAAAGATTATATTCAGCGCTTTGGGTTACCTTTATATTTCTGAAAATAACGGCACACCCCGTAGGATTACCTCAGGCACCGACTTCGAAGCCGAAGCCTCCTTTAATGCTAAAGGGGATAAGATAGTATATGTATCCTGGAACGATGAAAAACTTGGACAGATTCATATACATGATTTGACTAGTGGAATATCTGCCCTAATTACTCAGGAACCTGCGATTTACAGGACGCCGACCTTTTCACCTGATGGTAAAAGTATTTCTTATCGAAAAGAAGGTGGTAATGGTCATCAGGGTTATACGTTCAGTCTCAACTCAGGAATCTATATCATGGATCTGAATTCCAAAGAGTCTGTTTTAATAAGTCCCGAAGGTGAAAAACCACAATATTCTGCTGACGGAAATGAAATATTTTATACGACCGGTGGTTTTCTTTTCGGATCTGTAGCAAAGGCATTTAAGAAATATAACCTGAAAACTAAAAAGTCAGATGTTTTATTTAATACAAATTACAGTACCAATTTTGTTCCTAGCCCTGATAATAAATGGATTGCATTTACAGAACTATATAAGGTCTATATTTCGCCGATGCCTAAAACCGGCCAGCCCATCGGACTATCAGCCAAAACAAAAGCAGTGCCGGTAGCGCAGGTTGCTAAAGATGCTGGTATCAATCTGCATTGGTCAACAGATAATAAAAAACTACACTGGACACTTGGAAACGAATACTTTACAGAATCTCTGGACCGAAGATTTTTATTTTTGGGGGGAGATCTAGATTCTATTCCCCCCATGGACACAGTTGGGACTAAAATCACCCTGAAGTTTAAAGCAGATAAACCCGATGGCAAAATAGCTTTCAAAAATGCCAATATCATTACCATGGAAAATGATAAAGTCATCAAAAATGGCGTAGTCGTGATAGAGGGAAATATAATAAGCTATGTTGGTACTTCAGGAGGCTTTAAAATAGACCCCACCACCAAAATTATAGACCTAAAAGGTAAAACTATTATGCCCGGAATCATCGATGTCCATGCACATCTTGGAGCATTCAGAGACGGGATCAGTCCCCAGAAACATTGGGAATATTATGCTAATCTGGCTTATGGCGTAACAACGACTCATGACCCTTCGGTAAATAGTGAGATCACATTTGCTCAATCAGAGATGGTAAAGGCAGGTACTTTGATAGGTCCTCGAATATTCTCTACCGGTACCATCCTTTATGGAGCAGACGGAGATTTTAAAGCCGAAATCAATAGCCTGGAAGATGCAAAATCTGCACTTAGAAGGACAAAAGCATTCGGAGCCTTTTCGGTCAAATCATATAATCAACCCAGACGCGAGCAAAGACAACAAGTGATAGAAGCCGCTCGACAGTTAGGTATCAGGGTAGTACCTGAAGGCGGATCATTCTTTTATCATAATCTGAGTATGGTCGCTGATGGCCATACCAGTATTGAGCACAATATCCCCGTGGCACCTTTGTACAATGATGTGGTTCAATTCTGGTCTAAAACAAAAACAAGTAATACACCTACGCTTATCGTAAATTACGGCGCTGTCACTGGAGAATATTATTGGTATCAGAATACTGAAGTCTGGAAAAAAGAAAGGCTTCTGAAATATACTCCCAGAGCAATTATTGACTCAAGGTCTAGACATCGCACCATGGTACCGCAGGAAGAATATGAAAATGGACACATTCTGACTTCAAAATCACTCAAAAAGCTGTCAGATGCGGGGGTAAATATCAATCTGGGGGCACATGGACAATTGCAAGGACTTGGAGCCCATTGGGAGCTTTGGATGCTACAGCAGGGAGGTATGAGCAATTATCAGGCATTAAAATGCGCTACAGTACATGGTGCTGAACTCTTGGGGATGTCTGCACAGATAGGCACTTTGAAAGCCGGAAAACTGGCTGATCTTATCATTTTGGATGGCAATCCTATGGAGGATATCCGTAAAACCGAAAACGTAGTTTACACTATGATTAACGGTCGTCTTTTTGATACTGCCACCATGAATGAAATTGGAAATGCAGATAAAAAAAGGACTAAATTTTATTGGGAGCTTGATGGTAGCGGAAATTCTTATCCATTCCACGTGGAAACAAATAGTTTTATGGGTATGCGTTGCGCATGTGGCCTATAGTTTTTTTTACAGAATGGAGGTAATCTGACTTAGTTAGTTTGTTTTAACTGTGCATTAACCATTGGCGGATGTACTTTAAAATTATTTTAACGATATCTTACTTTGATGTTTCGTTTTGAAAGGGTAATAGATTTATAAAATCAAATATTATTTCAAACAATAAAAACATTAAGTCATGAAAAATCTTAAATTCATTTCAGCATTTGTAATTGTCTTTTTTTCTTGTGTGATTACATATGCCCAGGTATCTGTGGGCGTAAAAGTGGGATCAAATTTTGCTGATACGAGAGTGAATGGTTTGATAGGAAATGTGGCTCCCGAGCAGACTACTTTTACTGGTTTTACAGCGGGTATTGTTGCTGAAGTTCCTGTTATAGATAATCTGTCTTTCAGACCTGAACTTAACTATATACAGAAAGGTTTTACCGTGGCTCAAACTTTTGATTTCGATTTATTGGGTATTGACATGCCTATCGGGGCTAAAGCCAGAACCCGGATAAATTATATAGAAATGCCATTATTGCTCAAATATAGCATAGGTTCAGAAGTAGCAAAAGCTTATGTCATAGCAGGACCGAATATAGCATACGCTGCCAATGCGCAGTTGAGACCGGTGGCTACCTTATTGATTGACTTTAATCTGCCACGTGTCAATATTGATCTCAGTAGTGACATTTATCAGCGTTGGGAAATATCAGGAACCTTAGGCGCAGGCGGTGAATTAAAAGCAGGAAATGGAAAAATATTTGCTGATGCCAGATATAATCTAGGGTTTAACAATATGTTGAATAATCCTATTGTTGATCTTCGCATCAAAAATCAGGGGATTAATGTTTCCGCCGGATATGCTTACACCTTCTGATACTTATTCTATAAAGAATTTTTACCAGATACCCGTTGCTGTCTTACTATGGATAGCGACGGGTATCATTTTTATACATCCCATCCCGATAAAATGATTATATTTGTTCATCATAAATCGGGTGTATGTATTTTAAATGTCTATCGATAATTTTTGCAATTCTTTTTATCTTTTCAATATTCTCTTGCAAGACAGAAAAAAAGGAAGTAAAAACAGACTTTTGTGCTTCCATTCGCAGTCAGGATTCATCTTCTATATTGGATCATCTTTCGAATGCGGGAGTCCTTTTACAAGGCAAATCGGGTGCTTATGTCATGGAAGAAGGAGATGGCTCTATGATAGCCAGAGCTTGGTTGTCTGAGCATGCACACAATACCCTTGATATTCAATATTTTATTTTTTCAGTAGATAATGTTGGTCTGATAGCTTGTGATTATATAGTCAGAGCAGCCGACAGAGGCGTCAAAGTAAGAATCCTGGTCGATGATATTATGGTCGATGCCGAACCCGATGATATCATGGTGATGGATGCACATCCAAATATCGATATTAAAATATATAATCCGGTGACTAACATTGGTAAAAATCTGTTGCAGAAGATTTCCGGTATTTTGACTGATTTCAGAGGTATTAACCAGCGTATGCACAATAAGACTTTTATCGCTGATAACATGACTGTGATAACCGGCGGCAGAAATATTGCTGACGAATATTTTGATTATGACCATGAGTATAACTTCAGAGATCGTGATATTTTTTTAATAGGTGATGTCGTAAACAATGTTAAGAATTCATTTAATGTGTTCTGGAATAGTCCATTAAGTGTAGAAGTTGACAAACTCATTAAGGATAAAAAGCAAGAATATGTTAACCCAAAAAGATACGACAAATTGCACCAGTACGCCTGCGATTCATCCAATTACTGGCCCCAGGTTCGGGAAAGGGTATTAAACATTCCGAAAGCATTTCAGGAAATAGTCAAATCAGGGGCACTTATCACGACTGATAGCATTTTTTTTGTCTCAGATGATCCCGGTAAAAATAAATCTAAAGGCCTTTCCGGTTCGGGACGCACTACAGATGAACTTATTAAACTGATCAATAGCGCAAAAAAGTCAGTTGACATCCAATCGCCTTACCTGGTGACAACTAGTCTGGGAAGGCAATTATTTAAAAATGCTGTAAAACGGGGCGTTAAGGTCAGAATATTGACCAATAGTCTGGCATCTACTGATAATCTTGAAGCCTTCAGTGGCTATCAGAGAGACCGTAAAAAACTTCTGGAGACAGGTATTAAAATCTACGAATTCAGACCTGATGCTGCATGTAGGTATCAGGTAATGACCGGTGCTCTGCAGCAAAAGATTAATTTTTCGCCTATCTTTGGTTTGCATGCCAAAACAATGATTATTGATGATCACATTTCGGTAGTAGGGACTTTCAATCTAGATCCCAGAAGTGCGAATCTAAATACAGAATGTTTTGTTGTCGTACATTCCGATAAAATGGCGCAGGGCATTTTAAGGGGTATAAATAATGAATTTTTGCCTGAAAATGCATGGGAAACTACAAAAACGTGGAATCCGGATCAATTTGTAAGTAAGAAAAAAAGGATAGGTGCAACCATTAGGAAAATTGTACCCAAGTCTATATTATGAGAAACACTCAATAACAAAAAATACTATTCCTTCTTTCCGGCTGCAATGTTAAAATAAATATACCGATCAAATATTTGCATATATTTATTCCAGGGTACAGATTTGTGGCTGTTGCTACCAAAATATGTTGAAATCATTTCAAAGTTATTTATATCCTGAAATCCAGGAATTGCTTGTATCAGGTTATACTCTTCATCAAGAAATACCATAGACGGGTAACTCATCTTTCCTTGTAATAATTGGGCGGCAAGATCATGATACCCCCGATTACCATTCTGAACAAACTTATACTCGACACCCTTTAATAATATTGATGGTTCCATCTCTGCATTAAACTTTATAGGGTAAAAGTTAGCATTGATATATTTAGCAATATGATCTTCAGCAAAAGTAGACTTGTCGAGTTTTTTGCACCAACCACACCAATCTGTATACACATCAATAAAAATCTTCTTCTTTTCCTTTTTAGACTTTTCAATAGCCTCTTCCCAAGTCAACCATTTGATCTTGTTTTGACTTACAGATTTTGAAGTAATCAGAAAAAGCAATGCGAATATTAAAAATGTATATCTAAACATCAGATACAATATCGAATTAAAATAAAGTGTAATGCAAAGATAACATTTACATATACTCAAAAGATACAAAAACAGACTTACTTAAAATAACTTTAACACAGTAAAACTTTATTTAACTCAATATATTATCCTTATAAAATCAAAACAGCCTGAATCAGCATAATGCAAACTCAGGCTGTATGATAGATATTTATCTTATCTTAGATTAATTGTGAAATCCGCTCACATTCAACCTTCCACCAGTGTCACACTTTCCTGTGAGTGACGGTGTAGGTGTGGTGCTGACTAAAATAGCGGCCTTAATTTGTGCAGCAGTTGCGCCGGAATTTACTGATGCATACAATGCTGCAGCACCTGTAACATGAGGCGTAGCCATGGATGTACCATTGTAGCTAGCATACCCGGAGACTACCTTACCTTTTGAGCTTACAGGAACTGTTGACCAGATTCCGGATCCGGGTGCTCCCAGATCAACGGTGGTGGCACCATATTGAGAAAAGCTGGAGAGTCCACCAGTACTCGTGATAGATGCTACAGCAATTATATTTGCACTGGTATAATTGGAAGGATAACTTGGCGATGTATCATTATTTGTTCCGCTATTTCCTGCTGCTGCCACAAATAAAATATTTGCATCGCCTGCCCTTTTAATAGCATCGGCCAGTGCTTGTGAAAATCCTCCGCCGCCCCATGAGTTATTGGTAGCAACTAAGTTGAGATTATGCCTTGTTTTTAGGTCTGTGAAATAGTCAACGGCTTTAATAGCGTTGGCAGTTGTTCCACCCCGAGATCCCAAGAATTTTGCACTAAGTAGTCTTACGTTCCATACAACCCCGGCAACACCTATACTATTTCCACCTTTACCACCTATAGTACCTGCTACATGCGTACCATGGTCATCACCTGATCCATCAAAAACAGAATTGTCATTGCCAGCAAAATCCCATCCATAAACATCATCTACAAGACCATTACCATCATCATCCACACCGTTTCCGGCTGTTTCTCCCGGATTAGTGCCTGCATTAGCTGCTATATCTACATGGGTGTACATATATCCTTCGTCTATGATACCTATATAAACAGCATTTAAACCAGTATTTAAACCAGTATTGCCGCCTGCCCAAGCAGTTACAGCGCCAGTTCCATATTGGTTGGCAGGAGCAGTAGTGGCACCATACATACCCCAAAGAGATCCATTTGTATAGTAAGTATCATTAGAAGTTGCAAAATGATTGTAAATCCAGTTGGGTTCAGCATACTCAATTTCGGTCATTCCCTTGAGTTTACTTATAGCATCAAGTGCTGCCATAGGTACACGCAATACGATAACTCCTTCCCTTTGGTTGGCCCTTTTCATGGCTTCTGTTACTATTTCCTCTGCAACCGTACCTTTTACTGCTTCCAATGCTTTAGATTTGGCATTGGAACTTGTACCTTCTTTAAACTTTATCAAAATCTCATTGGGTACAAACTGTGGAGAAAAGGAATTGCTTCGTGCGGACACTTCTATTTCTTCTTCTGCTACCAGATTGACTGCATCAGTCCCTTCCTGACAACTGAAAAACATGGTGGTAGCGATTAGCCCTAAGAAAAAACCAAAACTACTTTTACTAATACACATATTTATTAATTTTGAAGTTGAAAAAAAAATTACAGCACAATATCATTACATTTAGAATATATAAACAAATTATATAATGTAAAATTTATGACAAATAGTATTTTTTGGTAGTAAACCATGATGTTTAAGAGTATAAAGAATCGTGTAATACCCTTAAAAAAAGTTTATTGTTTCATTTGATGTTAAGTGATCATAAGTTTTTTTTATTGAATCAGGTCCCTTTAATTTAAGATAATTAGGGAAAGCCCTTACTTTTCAAAATTGTAATCACTTTTCAAGATTTCAAATGATTTTTCTGCCACTTTTTTTGTGATCCAGGTCGTCTTTTTGTCTTCGTCTTTACGACTGTTTTCATACTCGAGCATAATTCCACTTTCAATCCCGGAAGTATTTTCTGCGTAGGATGCAGGGGCAAATTTATTCATATATGATGTATAGCTTTTTTGCCACTGAACAGGAAAGTTTTCTGAAACATACATGATCATTTCTTCTTCTTTTGTATTTCCTTTATATTCTTGTGACTGATAGCCGGCTATTTTTTTCTTCTTTCCCGTTTTTTCTATTTTAAAGTCATTCTTAGTTTCTATACCATCTGTTTTGGCTGAAGTAGCGAGTGTACCTGCCAGTTTCATGATTGAAGGAATAACCTGTGCTGACTTTTTACCTTTTTTGTCAGTTGTAAATAACACCATGGCATCTCTGGATATATCCATGACTACAAACTGGTTACTCTCAACATCATCAACATTTTCCATACCAATGACAGCATCTGTTTTGGAATAGTGGAGTTTTAAATAATTTGTTTTATTGCTGTAATCCACTACTTCCACTTCCTGTGTGATATCAAAAGTATATTTTTCCGGAAGGTCTACTGCTTTATTCATTCCGTTCAGAAATTCAGCATATGACTGCCCCATTTTGTCCCAGTCAACTTCCTTACCTTGATTGATCGAATCCTGATATTTTTGTCTCATCATAGAGTCAATCGCTTCGTCGATGGGTTTAAAGGCCCTTCGCGCAAGTTCATCTGATACTGCCTCAACGATCTTGTCCTCGATTTTGCGTTCGAGTTTTCTTTTGGCAGAATTCATAATACCACCTAAAATTTGTCCGAATGATACTTCAGAAATTATCATCAGAAAAAATATGATCAAAAACCTGTTCATAATTAGTATTGTTTATTTTTAGTAAATTCAGAAAATTGTCTGCTTTTTTTTGAAAGCACAAATATTTCATACAAATTTACGTCATAATTTTTAGAAATTATATAAATATCCATGACCGAAAAACATATCAATGAAAAAAAACTTCTGCATAAAATTGAAAAACTGATGCAATACAGGCTTTTTCCGGAGATTTTAGCTGAAAGCTGCCTGGATTCAAAGATTAAATCTGAATTTTATCAGAAGCTGATTCATCTGCAGAAAGCAATTTATTATTTAGATGCTCACTTGGAGGCCAACTGGGCCATAGATAACCGTATTCTTTTTTTGCATTGGGACAATATTTATACCTGTTTACTTGATTTTAATATATCGAATCATAATCGTGGAGAATATGTCAACCATATACGTAAATATGAAAAACATGAGCTGGAGCTTAGGGAAGGAAAGTCACCACTGAGATTTGGCATGGAATACTTTTATTTTTACAAATCATGTGATGTAAAATTACTCAGAAGACTGATCTTCGAAAAACTGGGTTTGCCGGGTTCTGTTTGTAAACTTTCTGACTGGAGATATTATGACCTGATTACAGAAGTTAATGACGACATCGAAGATCTGGCCGAAGATTTGGACTTTATCAATGGTAATAGATTTTTGATTTCATTGATTCAAAATGGAAGAGAAAGTACAAAAACTGAATTTTTAAAGTTTATTGATGAAATTGGCTTTAAAGCAAAACAAAAATATACATCATCAGAAGGAAAATTTAATAAACAAATATTTAATGAAACCATTTTGCGAATTGAAGAAACAAAAAAGCTATTAAACCAAGTTTTGAAACAAGTCGATGATAAGAGCCTTGTTCAATCAAAATTATTTAAACATCAATTATCCCTTCAGTCATGAATAAAAATCAAGATATAGAATCTTTGATCGAGGCAATCAGCAGTTCGCCTGATAATCTCCCGCTACGCATCATGCTCGCTGGAAAATATCTGCATTTCGGAAGGTTGGATGATGCAGAGACAGAATATCAGACAGTCCTGAATTATGACAGTGGACATCTAAAAGCAAAAGAAGGACTGGCAGAAATTTATTTTCGCAGGGGTAAATACTCGGCTGTCATTGTGATAGTAGAAGAGTTGATGGCCAGAAATGTAGCGTCAGAGCGGATGATGGTGATATGCTCAAAATCTTTGGTGAGAGAGAAGTCCATCGAAGATGCCCAGGAGATTTATGAAAAAATATTGGACGCTAATCCTGATTTTGAAGATAAAGAGCTGGATGAAAACCTGCGCATGCCTGCATTTGATTTGGATGATGACGGGGATGAATTTGACGAAGATGATCCTTTTGGTTTTGGTTTTGATTCGGGACCGGAAGATAAAGATTTTTTTATGGAAAAGCCCGATATTTCATTCAAAGATGTGGGAGGCATGGATAAATTGAAAGAAGAAATCGATCTAAAAATCATCAAACCCCTCGAAAATGTAGACCTTTATGCTGCATATGGTAAGAAGGTGGGTGGAGGCATTTTATTATATGGCCCCCCGGGATGTGGAAAAACTTATCTGGCAAAAGCAACTGCTGGACAGATAAATGCCAACTTTATCAGCGTAGGTATCAGCGATATACTAGATATGTGGATAGGGCGAAGTGAAAAAAATATGGGTTATATTTTTGAGGTAGCCAGGCGCAATACCCCCTGTGTTTTATTTTTTGATGAAGTGGATGCTTTGGGTGCAAGCAGATCAGATATGAAAAATTCTTCCGGAAGGCATGTGATCAACCAATTTTTATCTGAACTGGATGGAATTGACGGAAGTAACGATGGTATCCTTATATTAGGAGCGACAAATGCTCCGTGGCATCTTGATACTGCATTCAGACGACCTGGTAGATTTGACAGGATTATTTTTGTCCCTCCACCAGATGAAGTAAGTAAGAGCAAAATTCTGGAGATCATACTCAATGATAAGCCTAAAGAAAAAATAGATTATAAAAAAGTAGTAGAATGTACAAAAGGATACTCGGGTGCGGATATGAATGCGATGGTCGACATAGCCATCGAAGAGAAATTAAAGATAGCACTGAAAACGGGGATTCCTGAACCTATATCGACTAATGATCTGATTTTTGCAGCAAAAAAACATCATGCCAGTACAAAAGAGTGGTTTAATGTAGCAAAAAATTACGCATTATTTGCTAACGAGTCAGGAATATATGATGATATACTTAAATATATAAAGTAATGACTCAGTCAGAGTTTGCCCGTCAGTTTTCTCACGCAGATGTTTTATTGTCTCAGGGTAGGTATCAGAAAGCAGAAGTGATTCTGGAAAGACTTCTGGCTACCGGTTTTGAAGACAATGATTTGTATAGAATGATGGCTGTTGCTAAAATGGGCTTAAAAAAAGATGGTCAGGCAGAAGAACTTTGCCGTATGATTATTTCAAGGACTCCCAATGAAGCATTTGCTTTTTATCTACTGGCAACACTCAGGGGTAGGGAAAGAAATTTTCCTGACGCACTCAAAAATCTAGATGATGCAATAAAACTTGATCCGACCAATACAAATTTTCACGCATTCAAGGCAAATATTCTTTTACAAACGAAAGACTATGTGGATGCCCTCGATGCTTCAAATATCAGTATTGGGCTTGATGCAGAAAATATTGATGGCTTGAATGCAAGGGCATCAGCATTAATGGGGCTGAATCGAAAGGATGAAGCTTTTGAAACAATAAAAAAGTCCTTAGCCACAGATCCGAATAATGCTGACACGCATGCAAATATGGGTTGGGGTTTACTTCATGAAGGACTATCAGAGAAAGCGCTGATACATTTCAAAGCAGCATTAAAAGAAGAACCGCTCAATAATTTTGCCAAAGCAGGGATGCTGGAAGCCATGAAAGCAAAATTTCCGGTCTACAGATATTTTCTCATGGTCATGTTATGGTTGGGAAAACTTAAGGGAGGCAACCAATGGGCTGTCATTATAGGGGCTTACGTTTTTTACAGAATACTTTTTTCCCTTGCAGAAAATTATAAAATATTACAACCGTTTCTTATACCGATAATAGCGGTGGTAGTTCTGTTTTTTATTTCTACCTGGATATTTTCTCCATTGATGAATCTTTATCTCCTCTCTAATCCATATGGCAGACTTACGCTATCTAAAGACCAGAAAATATCTGCCAAATATGTTGGTTTTTCTCTACTCTTTTCTTTATTAAGCTTTATTACCTATTTATTAATATTTAAAAATGAAGGATTATTGTCAATGGGATTTTTTGCTTTTGCCATGATGATCCCTTTTGGCTCCATGAATAGTCCTATATTAGAAAAAAGTAGGATGAAATTGAACAGGGCAACAATAGTCATCGCTTTATTTGTTATTGTGGATTCTTGCCTTGCCATTTTCAATAATACATTTATGTCCTCGGTGTTTTTCCTTCCATTGTTGTCATTGGCTGGATATCAATGGTTTGCTAATTATTTACTTATAAAAGAATAAAAAAAATGAGTAGTCGAGTTTGAAAAATAATTTGACATTAGCTATAGATTTTATCTTAAAAATATCACATAAATAGCAATAATTCCATTTAATTTTCTCTACTTGAATTATCCTGATTTAATCCTTAAGCTATCGAACACAAGAGTAAACCGTTCTATTGAAACCGTATTTTAATTAACTTTTGAACATCACCTATTGATTGTAAAGCATTTCGCAAGAGAAGCCTATCCATTTTACACAGTTTTTCAGGAATAATATATCTGCCGGAGTCATCATGTAAAAAACCTTGTCGTGTACGAATGCGAATCAGAATTTTATAAGCATCTGAAGCCAGAATAAACAATTCTGAATTTATCTTTTCTTCTTTAGCCAGTTTCAGGAATCGTTTGACAGTATTATTTTCGCTATAGATATTTTTGGATACAATCAACAGTCTTGCGGAGTCTGCTAATGGCATCATAGCCCTGAGTTTGATATCAAAACTACCCATGTGATCACCATCTTTTTCAAGGATAAAATTTTTGAAAAAGGACAAAGGGTGGGGATTTTCAAGAGCATTTTTTGCCAAAAAGTGAACAAAAATTTCGTCTTGTTTCAGCTCGGAACTGATATGTTCTTTTAACTCAATTGAAAGATTTTCTGCCCCATATACTGATCTGAAATCAAAAAATATATTGCACATCAAGATCTCTTCTTTCCCAGGCTGGGCAATCCATGTAGTAATCGTATTTTTCCATTCATATATACTTTGGCACCAGTTTGGATTTGAAGCCATTACATCAGCATCACAATATTCAAAACCTATATCATTTAGTATACCTGTAACTTCTTTTGCCAGAAGCAGGCATCGCTCTTTTATATCCTTCATTTCAGGATTTGGCTTATATATCATGGCACTGTCCTGATCAGTTCTTAAGAGCTGTTCTTCTCTTCCTTCACTTCCCAGAGTTAACCAGCAATATTCTATATTTTCAAAATATTTTCTCCCAAGCTTATTCTCTGTTATTTGTATAGCTTTCTGAATGATCTCATCATTAATTTCTGAAACAATCTGGGTAATAAATGTAATGGAAACATCCTGCTCCATATATTTCCTGATAAGTAGCTCTACCTTATCCATTATGGGCTTGAGTTGATGGGATGAATTGGATTTTCTGATTTCTTTTATAAGCATGGAGGGATTGACTGCCTGCTGGACTACAAGGTCATGTTCGGATATAATACCTAAAAGTTTTGTCCTTACAGTACCATCGACTGTTACAACCAAATGATTTACCTTGTTTTTTATCATGAGGATATGTAACTCTGCAATAGTGAGTGATGGTTTGACACAAATGACAGGTGAAGACATGATTTTTGTAATATTCTCATTTTTCCCTATTTCTCCTGCAACTACTTTTACGGTCAGATCTTTATCAGTGACAATACCGATGGGTAATTTGTTTTTGTTGCAAATGACCAGAGAACCGATTTGGTGCTTTGCCATCAAAAGAGCTACTTCTTGTATTGAATTTTCTTCAAAACAGTAAATGATATCTTTTTTATCATCTATGGTATAAAGCTCACTATA
>JAYTNJ010000322.1:0-6971 GCA_043748345.1 Saprospiraceae bacterium | reverse complement strand
TGAATATGCCCTTCAGACAGTGGAAGCACAGCTGTCTGCTATGTTTTTAGTTGACCATCCTTCCAATATTAAAACACCGGAATTTATGGGCAAATATGTCATAGATTCTGGCCAAAAATATGGGTATAAAGTGCGTGTCATTGAAAAAAATGAGTTGCAAATTATGGGTATGGATGCTTTACTTTCGGTAGGGCAGGGTAGCGCAAATCCTCCGGTTTTTATTATCATGGAGTATAAACCCAAAGGCTCTAAATCTAAAAGCCCTCTAATAGGACTTGTGGGCAAAGGAATTAGCTTTGATACTGGCGGAATTTCAATTAAACCATCTGCCAATATGGGTTATATGAAGTGTGACATGGCAGGGGCAGCTGCTGTAATCGGTGCCATCGAACTTGCTGCCAGGCTTCAACTGAATATCCATGTAGTGGGGGTGGTGCCTGCTGCTGAAAATAGTGTTGATGCTAATTCCATAAGGCCAGGTGATGTCATAGGTTCTTACAGTGGAAAGTCCATAGAAGTTTTGGATACAGACGCAGAAGGAAGACTTGTACTTGCGGATGGCCTTTCATATATTATAAAAAACCATCAACCAAAATACTTGATAGATCTGGCGACCCTTACAGGAAGCTGTGTTGCTACCTTAGGATATTCAGCATCAGGTATGTTTACAAATAATGATGAAATAGCTGAAGCATTGTCTAAAGCAGGCGATAAAGTTAATGAGAAAGTGTGGCGATTACCGTTATGGGAAGAGTATGCTATTGAGATGAATTCGGATATTGCTGATATTAAAAACCTGAGTAGTAAACCTGTTGCTGGTGCTATAACCGCAGCTAAATTTTTAGAATACTTTGTGGCAGAGCATAAAAATTGGGTTCACTTAGATATCGCCGGTGTAGCTTTTACAGATAGTGAATTTGCGAAAACACGTACAGCCACGGCTTATGGCGTGAGGTTGCTTATAAAATTTATCGAATCACTTATTGAAAAGTAGTAACTGTCAATGTATTTCTTGATTCATAGCAATCCAAAGGGCATCTTTTAGTTCGGAAAGACCTTTTTGAGATACTGAAGAGATAAAATAAAATGGAACATCTACATTGATTTCCGGCTTGATTAATTTGATATATTCATCTTCGGCAAGGTCACTTTTAGTAATAGCTAATATTCTAGGTTTATCCACTAGGTCTGGATTATACATCTTCAGCTCATTAAGCAGAATATCGTACTCTTTTGTAATGTTTTCACTATCAAGTGGCACCATAAAAAGCAAAACAGCGTTCCTTTCAATATGTCTTAGGAACCTAAGCCCCAAACCTTTTCCCTGATGCGCGTTTTCAATAATACCGGGTATATCAGCCATCACAAAAGATTTGTGGTTTCTGTATTCAACGATTCCGAGATTGGGTACTAATGTAGTAAAAGGGTAGTTAGCTATTTCAGGTTTAGCTGCGGTAATACTTGCAAGAAGACTTGATTTACCTACATTGGGAAACCCAACAAGGCCCACATCTGCCAATACTTTAAGCTCAAGGATTTTCCAGACTTCACTTCCTGATTCTCCGGTTTGTGCATACTCGGGAGTCTGGCGAGTGGCTGATTTGTAGTTTGCATTTCCCTGACCTCCTCTTCCACCTTTTGCCAGTATTCGTGTTTCATCATGATGAGTGATCTCAAAATCTATTTCACCGGTTTCAAAATCACGAGCAACCGTACCTAATGGGACTTCAAGTATTACATCTTTGCCACTTGCTCCAGTAGAGTTATTACCTGATCCATTGGTACCGGGAGTTGCTATGACATGTTTTTGATACTTAAGAGCCAAAAGGGTCCATACGTTTGAATTGCCTTTCAGAATGATATGGCCTCCCCGTCCACCATCACCTCCGTCAGGACCGCCCATACTATTCATTTTATCTCTGAAAAAATGTGAAGCACCAGCACCACCTGCACCTGACCTGCAGCAAATTTTTACATAATCTACAAAATTCTGTTCAGCCAACTTTATTATTTATTAACAATTTTAAAAATATTTGTAATACTTTATCAGCAAACAGCATCAATGGCCGCAGTAATTCTTTCAAAGATGGTATCAACTGTTCCTACTCCTTTGACTAATTTTGACTTTCCTTGTTCATCATAATAATTGAATATTGGGGCAGTCTCATCATTATAAACAAAAATTCTATTACGTATTATTGATTCATCATTGTCATCACTTCTACCTGATGTTTTACCCCTCTTTAGGATTCTTTGTACTAATTCCTCGTCAGGAACATCCAAAGCTATTAAGGCAATCACTTCACTTCCCTTTGAAGCAAGGAAAGCATCCAGAGAATTTGCCTGAGCAATAGTGCGAGGAAAGCCATCGAAAATAATGCCGGTAGCTTCAGGATTTGAATCTACTTTATTTTTTAGCATTCCTATGGTTATTTCATCGGGCACCAATTCTCCCTTTGACATATATTCTTGTGCTTTTAGTCCCAACGGAGTTTTATTTCCGATTTCGTATCTGAATAAATCACCAGTAGAAATGTGGAGTAATCCATATTTTTCTATCAACTTTACTGCTTGAGTACCTTTACCTGATCCAGGAGGACCAAATAGTATTATATTTAGCATTTTTAAAAAAGTTTTACAATTTGTAAAGGTAATGATTTACATTTTGATTGTCCATGCAGAGGCACTCATAATGGCTGTAATTAACCTTTTATTTGGAAAAAATGAAAAGTAGGAGAAACATTACAGAACAGAATTGATAAGTATTGAGTTATATTTACAAATATTTATGGTGGTTTTATGTGTACAAAAAATATTCGTCAATGACTAAACAAAGTATTAGTGATCATCTGATAAACATATTACGCCAAACTGTCGAAGAAAGATATCAATTCTATAATCTTCAAAATATAATTAACCTTAATATTTCTATTTCAAAAGAAATGGTTGATGGGTTAAGGTCTTTTTTTCTTCAATATATTTATCCTGATGCACAAACAAGAGTTACACTAAATAAAGCTTTTGAAAATTTAGACCGGCATATAAAAAGCCCAATGCATCTGATTGATTTATTGGGCAATAGTATTTCTATGGCTTTCCATTTTGGGCTTCAATTTCCAAAAGCATTTCGCGCCGGGTTTCAAACACTGGAGTCTTTTAAGCAGGCAATTTTATTTGAAGATATCTTATGTTCCGAAGCTATCGCACAAAATATGAAATTGCCGATTACAAATGATGATTTTGAAAAAATGATAGCTAAACTTCCGCAAGAAAATGTGCATAAATTTATTAAAAATTCAGATGAACTGTTTAAAACATTAACTGATATACCATTACTCAAAAAGTCAATTGAGATCATCAGTGAGCTAATAATGAAAATGAAAGACAAACCTAAGATTTATAGTAAGGACGACATTGATGGAATAACCACAGCTTTGGGGATTTTGAAGGCAGGTTATCATCTTTTTCATAATTTGACAACTGAAGAGAAGGAAAATATTATTGGGCTGATCAAAGAGGTAGAAAATAAAAATCTTGAAAGAATTTTGGAAAAGTATCCGCAATAACATAACTGGAAGAAAATCAAAAAATATTTACTTTGTAATAATATCTTTACCAAACAAATATCTGCTTTCCCAATAATTATAACCAGTGATAGTATCAACTTTCACTCCTGAAGAAGTTGTAGCATGTACAACTTCTAGATTATCATGCCGATTATCTGAAACAATAGCAACATGTGATATTCGCTCAGAATTTCCAAAAAACACTAAATCACCAGGTAAAAGATCTTCTCTTGATTTAAGTTTGCCCATCTGTGCAATTTTATCTGAGGAACCCGATATTGAGATACCATTCTCGGCAAAAATAAATCTTGTAAAACCACTGCAATCAAATCCCGTTGACGGAGATTTTCCTCCGGATCGATAAGAAGTACCCTGATAGTTCAAGGCTGTATTGATTATATCTTTTCTTAGCTCTGATACTTTTAAAGGGATGCTTTCTTTAGATATCTCCTTTTTAGAAGGATGATATGTATATTGTTTTTCTTCGGCTGGTTTTGAATCACCTCTTTCTCTCTTGTCAGCAGATGAGTAACGTCCTGTCCGGGTATGGTTGGATGAACTACATGAAGTCATCAGCAAACCCAATCCCATTAAAATTAATGTATAAAAATATAAAAAGTTAGTTTTCATGTAATTTATTTAGCCAAAATTCAGATAATAAGTATTATAAATATTATATATTTATTTAATATCAATAATTATACCATTCTCCTTAAATGACTTTTAATGACCTATGAAATAGGCCAGAGTAATGAGAAGAGTAAATATTTTAATACACAAAGAAGGGTAGACCTGAATTCAAAGGCCAATGATTAATATCAATTCATTATTCTTGTTGGGCCAGTTTTGCCGTAAAATGTCTTAATATTGGAGCCTCTTCTATAATTATAAGACCTTTAATACCATGCCTTTCATTAAATACTTCGATGATTACTTCCGATACATAGTCAATATGACTTTGGGTATACACCCTGCGAGGAATTGCCAATCTAACTAACTCCAGAGCAGAAGGAATCAAAATATGGTTTTCATCATATTTTCCAAACATCAAAGAACCTATTTCTACACATCTAATACCTCCTTTTTCATAAAGGGCGCAAACTAATGCTTGACCAGGGTATTGGTCCACAGGAATGTGAGGAAGAAATTGTTTTGCGTCTAAATAAACTGCATGACCACCTGCGGGTAACATAACAGGAACACCAGCATCAGCAAGTTTTTGAGTAATATACTCTATGCTCCTGATCCGATATTGTAGATAATTTTCATCCATTACTTCATTTAATCCTATAGCTATAGCTTCTAAATCTCTGCCCGCAAGTCCACCATACGTAGGGAAACCTTCAGTAATGATTAGGAGATTTCTGCATTTTGTTGCCAGGTCAGAATCATTCAACGCTAAAAAGCCTCCTATATTAGCAAAAGCATCTTTTTTTGCACTCATCGTACAGCCATCTGCATAGGAAAACATTTCATTTGCAATTTGTATTATGGATTTATGTTCAAATCCTTTTTCGCGTAGTTTGATAAAGTAAGAGTTTTCAGAAAACCTGCAAGCATCAATATAAAAAGGAATATTGTATTGTTTACAAATTTTGTGTGTCTTGCGGATATTATCCATACTTACCGGCTGACCTCCACCTGAATTATTGGTCACAGTCATGATGACCATGGCTATATGACCTGATCCGTATTTTAAAATGTAATTAGTAAGTTCATCAGTATTTAGATTCCCTTTAAAAGGTGCCGGTATACCAGTTAACTTTCCTTCCGGACATATCATATCAATACCCATAGCGCCAGAAAATTCAATATTGGCACGAGTAGTATCAAAAAGAGTATTAGAAATAAATACTTTATCAATACCGCCTACTATGCTGAATAATATTTTTTCAGCGGCACGTCCCTGATGGGTTGGAATCACAATTGGCATGCCGGTGATGTTCTGAACAGTTTTCTCAAACCTGTAGAAACTTGGACTTCCTGCATAAGATTCATCACCGATCATAATACCTGCCCACTGTGCACTACTCATAGCACTGGTACCACTGTCTGTTAGCAAATCAATCATCACATCGTCTGAGTGCAATAGAAATGTATTGAAACAGGCAGTCTTAAGTGCTTCTTTTCTGTAATTTTCCGTACTGAAATGGATAGGTTCTACGGATTTAATTTTGAATGGTTCAATGATTGTTTTCATCAGTAGATCTATGCATCAAAACTTTAAATTATTAACTAAACAGAAGGCAATTCATAAGATTACAATTGGATAGAATGTGTTGATCCTTATAATTTTGAAAATTAAAAAGACTTAATGAATGTAGTGCCTATACCTTGTTCATCCTTTTAAATACTATTCTGTTTTAGCTTTGGTCGTGGTTGGAGTATCCATATTAAGTGGTTTTCTAGGCATTTTTTCGTCCATCTGTGCTGTTTGCCATACTACAGAAGCTATTACAGTTGCCGCTTGCATAAGGTCTTCACCTACAAGATGATCCCAATTGTCCATATTTGAATGATGCGTACGGTTGGAGTAAGCAATGGGTTCCTGAATAAACTGAAATCCGGGGATTCCAACTCCATCAAAAGCAAGATGATCCGTACCACCTGTATTTTCAAGCGTAATGGTATTTGCTCCAAGATCTTTGAATGAGTCTAACCACTCTCTGAATATATGTGTCACATCTTTGTTTCCTTGTGTATATATACCTCTCACTTTTCCGGTACCATTATCCAGATTGTAATATGCAGATATTTTTTCCTGTTCGGGCTTTAATGCTTTAGGTATCCAACCCCCAGGTTCTGTTTCTGCAAAATGTCTTCTGACATAGTTAATAGATCCGAATAGACCTTGTTCTTCACCTGACCATAATGCCAGCCTAAGTGTACGTTTTGGTTTTTCACCTGTTGATTTGACATATTCATTTAGAATTCTAACAACTTCCATCATTACAGCAGATCCGGCACCATTATCTGTGGCGCCAGTACCGGCATGCCAACTATCGAAATGGGCACCAAACATGACTACTTCATCTTTTAATTCAGTGCCGGGTATTTCAGCAATCACATTATGTTCCATTCCTTTATTAGGTAATTCATATCTTGATTTTATATTCAGGCTTAGTTTAGGACTCATCCCTTTGTGAATAAGTCTAAGTAATCTGTTATAATGTTCTACCGACATTGTAACCTGAGGTATTATCCTGACATCTTTATCCTGGGCTCTTTTTCCTTCCTGTCCGCCTTGTCTGGCACCTGTAACAAAAACTGTTCCTAGATCTCCTTTATAATTTCTGTCTATTATACAGATTGGCTGTTCAGTATCGAGAAAATTCCAAAGGTCCTGAGAAAAAGAACCTCCCGCACGTGACCAGTCACGTCGTGGCCTCGGGGATGGTATTGGTG
>JAYTNJ010000321.1:0-13709 GCA_043748345.1 Saprospiraceae bacterium | reverse complement strand
TCCTGAAGCGGGTCGGGTAGCATATAAAACTGTAAAAGGTGATAATGATACTGTAAGAATTAATATAGATGGCAGACTGTATACCCCACAGGAAATTTCAGCTATGGTCTTGCAGAAAATGAAGAAAACTGCTGAAGATTTTCTGGGTCAGGAAGTGACTGATGCTGTCATTACTGTTCCTGCTTACTTTAATGACTCCCAGCGTCAGGCAACCAAAGAGGCTGGAGAAATAGCAGGACTGAAGGTACAACGTATCATCAACGAACCAACAGCGGCGGCTCTTGCTTATGGATTGGATAAGAAACATCAGGATAGCACGATTGCTGTATTTGACCTAGGTGGGGGAACATTTGATATTTCCATTCTTGAGTTGGGTGATGGAATTTTTGAAGTAAAATCAACTAATGGAGATACTCACCTGGGTGGAGATGACTTCGATCAGGTAATCATAGACTGGTTGGCAAATGAATTTAAATCACAGGAAAATGTAGACCTTCGTAAAGATCCGATGTCACTGCAAAGGATCAAAGATGCAGCCGAAAAAGCTAAAATCGAATTATCTACATCAGCGGAAACAGAAATTAATCTGCCTTATGTCACAGCTGTAGATGGTGTACCAAAGCACTTGGTGATGAAACTTTCAAGAGCAAAATTTGAGAATTTGGCAGATAGTCTTATCAAAAGAACACTTAAGCCATGTGAAGAAGCCTTAAAAGATGCAGGTCTTAATAAAAGTAACATTGATGAGATAATCCTGGTAGGAGGTTCTACCAGAATACCAGCCATTCAGCAAGCAGTAGAAGACTTTTTTGGCAAAAAACCTAACAGAAGTGTTAACCCGGACGAAGTTGTAGCTCTTGGAGCATCTATCCAGGGTGGTGTACTCAGTGGTGAAGTAAAAGACGTACTCCTATTGGATGTTACTCCCTTGTCTTTGGGTATTGAAACCATGGGTAATGTCTTTGACGTTGTAATCGAATCTAATAGCACCATCCCAACCAAAAAGGCCAAAACTTACTCAACCGCTGCGGATAACCAGCCTAGTGTAGAAATTCATATCCTTCAGGGTGAAAGACCAATGGCCCGAGATAATAGAAGTGTAGGAAGATTTATTCTTGATGGGATACCACCTGCATCGAGAGGGATACCACAGATCGAAGTTACTTTTGACATGGACGCTAATGGAATCCTGAAAGTGTCTGCAAAAGATAAAGGAACAGGAAAAGAACAAAATATCCGAATCGAAGCATCCACAGGATTATCTCAGGAAGAAATTGCAAAAATGAAAGCAGAAGCTGCCGCAAATGCCGATACTGACAAACAAGCAAAAGAAAGAGCTGAGAAACTTAATATGGCAGATAGCCTGATCTTCCAGACTGAAAAACAGATGAGTGACATTGGAGATAAAATTCCTGCAGATAAAAAAACAGCAATCGAAGGCGCACTGACTGAATTGAAAGAAGCTCATAAACTTGAGGATCTTTCCAGAGTTGATAAAGCTATTGAAGCTATGAATAGCGCATGGCAGGCGGCCTCACAGGATATCTATTCTGCACAGCAAAATACCGGTGGCCCGGAAGCTGGACCTCAGGACTTTAATAATGCAGGTAGTAATGGCAACGGTAATAGCACCGCAGATGATGTGACAGATGTAGAATTTGAAGAAGTGAGCGGCGATAAAAAGTAATAAGTACATATTAAAAAGTTTCAAATACTTATAGTAAATTGGTAAGCCGGTGTTCAGTAGATGACACCGGCTTTTTTTATACTTTGGAAACTAAAGATTATAAATGTTGTTAGTAAAATAAGATGTGAATAAGTTTGTCTAATCCATGATTTAAACAAACCTATTGATTCAGATGTGTAACATTTCATCGTTTAAGCAATAATAATGATATACCAGAAGTACAGGATGTTTACATTCTTTGATTTCCGCGCATAATTCCCGAGCACAATGGTATTAATATTTTTAAGTGTTTTTCTTTTAAGTTCTGATAGTTCCAACAATACCTATCACGATTTCCATCTCAGCAGATGTGAGATCAATTATGAAACTGCAACAGGAGACATACAAATAGCCGCCCACATCTTCATCGACGATCTGGAAAGTGCTCTTAAGCAAACCGGTGCTAAAAGTCTTTTCATAGCTACACCAAAAGAGAGTTCAGATTGCAATACATCTATTGAAAAATATATCAATCAAAAACTGAAAATAAAAGTTGGAAATAAAATCCTATCCGCCACATTATTGGGTAAAGAAACATCTGAAGATATGATAGCTATATGGTGTTATCTTGAAATTCCGAATATTAAAAACATTGATGCGCTTGAAGTAGAAAATAAAATACTTAATGAAATGTTTAATGATCAGAAAAACATTGTGGATTTTACAATAAATAAAAAAAAGAAACACTTCACCATCTTTGATATTGATAAAGTTTCCGATCGATACAATCTCAGATGACACAGTTTATTAATAAATTTCTGATACTTCCGATTAGATTATATCAGTATCTTATATCGCCATTATTGGGGGCTCATTGCAGGTATCAACCTACATGCTCACAATATATGATAGAGGCGATTAACGAATGGGGGCCATTGAAAGGTCTATGGTTGGGAATAAAAAGAATTTCAAGATGTCACCCCTGGGGCAATCACGGGCATGATCCGATCCCTAAAAAGAGAAAATAGTCAATAATTTTTTTGGAAAATAAAATAGATAAAAATCATTAATGAAGGTTTAAATCCCGGACCCTATAATCTTACCATCACATACTCCGAATCCGATCCTTTTGCCATCCTTCTCGCACCACCCGCGGATGATGACAGTGTCCCCATCCTCTATAAACTTTCGGTGTGTACCGTCAGGCATATCTAAAGGTTTAGTACCCTTCCAACATATCTCAAGCATCGAACCATAAGAATCCGGCGTAGGCCCACTGATAGTACCTGAAGCCATCAGATCCCCAACCCTGACATTACAACCATTGACTGTATGATGGGCTAGTTGCTGGCACATATTCCAATACATATATCTGAAGTTGGAAGTTGACACTCTTTTTTGGACTC
Organism: Saprospiraceae bacterium; assembly: GCA_043748345.1. GTDB lineage: Bacteria > Bacteroidota > Bacteroidia > Chitinophagales > Saprospiraceae > OLB9. The sequence goes on along the minus strand of JAYTNJ010000321.1, from coordinate 10,637 downwards.
CCTGCTCACTGAGAATATCTACACTCAAATGAATATCGTAATTCTTCAGACCCTCGGTTTTTAAATATTGTAACACTTCGGGTTGCTGATCAGGCCCTTTCACCCTAAAGGCATCAAGAGCTTCCAAAGTGACTATCCAGGGTGATAATGTAGATGCAAAGTTCTTAGCAAGAAAGGGCCCTAAAGGTATATACTCCCATTTCTGAATATCTCTCGCAGACCAGTCATTAAAAAGCATTAAGCCAAAAATATAATCTTCGGCCTCTTCCGTGGTAATACTTTGGCCCATTTTAGTATTTTTTCCTATAACAAAGGCCATTTCCAGTTCAAAATCCAGCTGATTGGTTGAACCAAAAACAGGTTGTACACCGTCATCAGGCATCGTTTGACCTTTAGGCCTGATGATATCTGTACCGGACACAACAATAGAAGATGACCGTCCATGGTATGCAACAGGCAGGTGAAGCCAGTTGGGTAAAAGAGCGTTGGCCGGATCTCTGAACATCATCCCTACATTGGTTGCATGTTCACGGCTTGAATAAAAGTCTGTATAGTCTCCTATCCTGACAGGCAAGATCATCTCAATGAGATCTGCCTTTAAAAATATGGCTTTCTCTTTAAAAATATGATTATCCAGCAGACCTCCTTTTGTTAGAGCTTTTTGAAGTCGTACCCTTACGTCAATAGTTACAGATTTCCCCAAAGCAATAAAGTCATTTATTACCCCTCTGCAAAAAATATCTGAAGGCAAATACAGTCCATCAAATATTCCAGTTTCAAAACATTGATTTAAATCTAATATCACATCCCCTACTCTCGTACAGGCGGCTACATAATCCGACTTTCTGAATACACCAAACGGTATATTCTCTAAAGTAAAATCACTTCCCTCAGGTATAAAAATAATGGATTCGGGCATGGAGATTTAATAATTCTGTGGTATTGATCCATTGAGAAAAACTGCATTGGCAAATAGCATCAATCCTTTATCCCAAAAACTTCTGAACAATGGATTATCCACCATAAAAATAGCTTGACCGGCTCCATTTGCCTGTACTGCAAAAGTTACGGATTCTTCTAGTTTTTTCTTCATGCCTACACCAATAAAGCCGTAACTATCATAATTTTTTGGTACATGTATGACATTCCAAAGACCTTTTTGGAGTGCAAAAATGGCTGATGAAGTCTTGAGACTATAATATGTTTTGCCTAATCCATATGCCAGTGGATGAGTATCATCTACCGTATTTTTTACGATAGCCCCTGCTGTTCCTTTGCTGATATTTCGCCTTTCAAATCCTTCGAAATCATTGAGTCTGTCTTCAAGATCTTGTTTTCTTTCTTCCGTTTCAGCTGCCTTTTTATCATCTTCTGAGACATAGGTTTCAAAATTAAGTCCCTTTTTGCCTGAGAATTGCTGCACAGCGCCTTCGATTACAATCAATCGACCTCCACTTCTGGTCCATTCATCCAGCTTTTTGTGTTTTTCTTCATTAATTGAATAAGAGCCGTCAGGTAAGATAATCGTGTTGTACTCAGATAAATTTAATCTATCAAACCGATCCCATTCTACGACGCTGATTTCATAATTTAAAGTTTTATCAAAATAATGCCAAATCTCGCCACATGAGTTGGCTCCGATGCCCTTTCCTGAAAATGTAAGAACTTTGGGTGCCTTTATAAGTTCAAAATTACTGCCACCGAGATCTCCTCCTTTATCTGAAAATCCAGTGGTATGCCTTACGAACCCATTGATGTGGAATTGCGGCATTAAATTTTCTAAATCAGTCTCAAAACTTGTCTTCCATTTATTATCTCCGCGAGCGACCATCAATGTTCCTTTGCTAATACTTTTGCCGCTGATGCTTGTCTCCTTTACATTCATTCTCACTTTATACCCCAGTTTATGCAGAGCGGCAAGAACTTTTGCAGAGTTCAGGTCATCCCACGGTATCTGATAAGCAAAAACCATTACATCAGGTTTATTTTCATTGACAATATCTGGCTTGACAGAAGTCACTTCGGTCTTTACTGGAATAGTAAAAGCATAACAATCTATACCAAAAGCTAAAGGTAATGACCATGCTGTGATATCATACGTCACAGAGTCACTCAATACAGGCTCTTCTTCCATCAGCACCTGAAGCATTGATGATTTGGGTTGTGATGCTTGTAAAACCATATCTCCTTTTTCTATATCAAAGACTTTGGTACTTTTTGTTTGATAATGATAGCCACTTGATTTTATATTTTTTGAAGCATAGCTGTATTTGATTCCATTATTATCAAACAATTCTGCAAGTCTGTGCATAGAAGTAGATTTTTTCAGGACATATCCTTTGTATTTTCCTACAGGATTACTAACACTTTCATTATAGTAGGACTTAAAATTGCTGATGATTTTATCGGCATTTTTTGATGATATTTCCACAGTAGAAAGACCTACCACTGTATTGTGGTCTATTTTATCCTGAATGGTCAGGGTGTCACCGTTTTCCAATAAAATAGCACGTCCTGATGAACTGTTACCTGCCTGCTCATAGGTCATGCCTATCGCACCGTTGAAGCATGGATAAGTGTCACCATATGATGGATATAATAAATCAAATCGCTCACGTGTCCAGTACAGCCATCCTTTTTTGTCAAAGTATCCGGCATGGTTTTTTCCAATTTCTACCTGAAAATCTCTCTGAAACTTGGTAAGAAACTTATGCAAAGGCTCTGCCGCCGGCGCAAAATAATAGTTGGAATTGTAACCCATTTCATGAAAATCTGCATGAATGTGGGGAAGCCATTGATTATAGATCGCTATTCGTGACTTGGTTTCTTTTTGTGTCTGCCAGGCCAGGTCCCGGTTCATGTCAAACATATAGTGGTTATATCTACCTGAAGGCCAAGGTTCCATATGTTCACGATCGCTGGCTGACGGGTGGATATTGACACCTGACGCATTTTTTAAAAAATGGACATATCTGTCATATCCGTCAGGGTTTACACTTGGATCGATTATTACAACTGTATTTTTTAACCATGCTGCAGCCGATGGATCTGTTATCAGATTATGTAATATATTGAGTGCGCTCTCTGTTGTTCCGGCTTCATTCCCATGTACTCCAAAACTACACCACACCAGTGCCTTTTCATTTATTTGAGAAGGTTTATCTATAGTCATTCCTGCATTGTACAGATTGGTTAGTCTTATATTTTCAATGTTTTTTAGATTATCAGGATGAGATATGAAGACAAGTTGTAAAGGCCTTCCCTGAGATGATTCGCCATATATTACTGTCGCAGCAAGTTCACTTATTCCATCTAAGTACCGGATATATTCCGTGATTTGGTGATGGTATGAATGCTGTTTGCCGTAATGACTGAAATATTCAGAAGGCGACTGTATTTTTTGTTGCCCTGTAGACAGTTCAAACAAGGTAAGCACAAACATGAAGGTTAAAAACCTTGATTTCATAAGATTAATTTTGATTTTTTTTTGAAGTAATAACCAAACATTTAGGTGCCATCACCACCATGAAGTTTTCCTGCTGCTACTTCGGGTGGATGTCGTCTTAACTCCTAAAACTCCCAAGAGTCCCCGTGTCAATGTCTGAGCTACGGTACGGCCGATCTGCCTGGTCACCTGGCTGTCAAGTACCTTTTCAAAAGTACTTTTTTCTAATCTTCCTCTTGATGGGGCGGGTCCTGCTTTTTCTTGCTGTTCTTGAAGTTTTCTTTGTATTTCTTCTGACTGGGCATCTTCTATCTTGCCTGATAAAATTTCGTAAGCACTTTCTCGGTTGATGACCTCATCATATTTGTGTTTAATGCGGCTTTGACCCATGATCTGATTGATTTCAGAAGGGGCAAGAACATCCATTCTTGACTGTGGAGCCCTAAGATAACAATGTACCAAAGGGGTCGGTACTCCTTTTTCATTAAGCGCAGCAATAATAGACTCCCCTATACCTAATTCAGTCAGCAGCACATCAACAGAATAATAATCAGTCAATGGATAATTTTCGGCAGTAAGTTTAATCGCCTTTCTGTCTTTAGCTGTGAAGGCCCGTAATGCATGCTGCACTTTAAGTCCTAGTTGGCTGAGTACAGCATCTGGCACGTCAGTTGGATTTTGGGTAACAAAAAAGATACCCACACCTTTTGATCTGATCAGTTTGATGATAGATTCTATCTGATTGAGTAGTGCTTTACTTGCCTCATTAAATATTAGATGAGCTTCATCAATAAAGATTACCAATTTAGGCTGATCCATATCACCTTCTTCCGGAAATGTTGAATAAATTTCAGCCAAAATCTGCAGCATAAAAGTAGAAAATAATTTGGGTTTATCCTGGATATCCGTAACCCGAAGTATAGATATATATCCTCTTCCCTCCTCATCTATGCGAGTAAGATCGTCTACATCAAATGATCTCTCTCCAAAAAAAATATCACCGCCTTGCTGCTCCAGTTCGATCACTTTGCGCAGGATGGTACCTACCGATGCTGTAGAAATTGCACCATATTCGGCTTCAATGATTTCCTTGCCTTCATTGGTAATATAATTGAGTGCCTTTTTGATATCGTCCAAATCCAGCAATGGAAGCTTGTTGTCATCACAGAATTTGAAAATAAGCGAAACTACGCTACCCTGTGTGTCATTTAACTCAAGAATCTTGGAAAATAATACGGGACCAAATTCTGTCACAGTGGCTCTAAGTCTAGCCCCGGAATCATTGGACAAGCTTAAAAACTCAACAGGACTACCCGAAGCTGTAAATGGCAAGCCTATATTTTTATGCCTTTCTTCTATTTTAGGATTTTTATCGCCTGGTACTGCGACACCTGATAAGTCCCCTTTTATATCCAGGACAAGGCTCGGAATACCTTTTGCTGATAGTTGCTCTATAATGATCTGCAAGGTTTTAGTTTTACCTGTACCAGTAGCCCCGGCTATAAGACCATGTCTGTTAAGTGTCTTCAACGGGATTCTAATGAAGTTATCTGTAAGCACTTCACCATCCAATTTTGGAGAGCCAAGAATGATAGAGTCGCCTTGAAACGTGTATGCTTCAACTATCTCAGCCAGAAATTTATCTTTTTTACTCATTTTTTTAATGTTAACATGATGATAACGAAAATAATATAAAAATAATTGAGTTGTTTAACAAAATTAAGAGACTTGTAATAGCTTTTCCCTTTCAGGTCCGGTACTGACCATTGAAATTCTTGTTTTTAAAAGCTTTTCCAGATGGTCAATATACTTTATTGCTTTTGGCGGGAGTTTAGAATAACTTGTTACATCACTCAAAGATTGATTCCAGCCTTCATTCTCTTCATAAACCGGATCGATGGAAAGATTGACCATATCAAATGGGAGTTCATCACTTATTTTGTCACCATACTTATAGCTTGTGCCAACACTTATTTTATCAAAAGTATCCAGTACATCGAGCTTTGTGATGATAATCTGTGTGACTCCGTTTAACATAATTGTATATAAAAGCTGCGGTATATCTATCCACCCACACCTCCTGGGTCTTCCTGTAGTAGAGCCAAACTCCATACCCTCCTTCCTAAGTTTTTCACCCATATCATCTATCAATTCTGTCGGAAACGGGCCAGAACCAACCCTTGTACAGTATGCTTTTGCTATACCTATCACTTCTCTTATTTTTTGAGGAGCAACACCTAGTCCGCTACATACTCCCGCACTGATGGTGTTTGATGATGTTACAAATGGATAGGTGCCAAAATCAATGTCAAGCATGGAGCCTTGTGCCCCTTCTGCAAGTATTTGCTTTCCTTCACTCAACGCATTATTTATGTAGTATTCGCTGTTTACAAATTTAAGTTTTTTAATTTTATCCACAGTGTCGAAAAAATTTTGTTCTTCAGAATCCAGATCAAAAGCTATTTCAGGAAACATTCGGATAAGGCCCAGATGTTTGCTTTTTATAGCCTTGTACCTTAATTCAAAATCAGGAGCCAGCATATCTCCAATCCTTAAACCATTCCTCCCTGTTTTGTCCATATATGCAGGACCGATACCTTTCAAAGTAGACCCTATTTTACTAAGCCCCTTTGATGCTTCGGAAGCGGCATCAAGGTATCTATGTGTCGGAACTATAAGGTGAGCCTTTCTGGAAACGAGCAACCTCGGTAAATAATCAATATTTGCTTTTTCAAGCATAGTCATTTCCTTTTCCATTGTTATAGGATCCAGTACCACTCCATTGCCGATGACATTGATAATTTCTTCTCTGAATATACCTGATGGTATGGTATGAAGTACGTGCTTTTGCCCATCTATTCTTAGTGTATGTCCTGCATTCGGGCCACCCTGAAACCTGCAGACAAGGTCATATTTTTCGGCAAGATAATCCACTATTTTCCCTTTACCCTCATCTCCCCACTGAAGGCCTAATATTACGTCTACTGCCATTAAATATTTATATTTGTATTTCTTTAAGGGTCAAAATTAAGAATAATACTTCAATTGCACTTTTAATAAGATAAAAAGTCTCTTTTAACAGATATTTTCTTTTTAAATAAATATAGTTTAACTTTTTCATCCTCAAAAATTTGATTTTCAGATAATTTACTTTTAATTAGCGTCAAAATAGAAGAAATGAAAGAATTATGGGGTATAGATCTTGGCGGCACCAAAATAGAAGGTATCATAATAAATAGTGAAACAGGGGATACCATCTCCAGGCTAAGATTACCCACCGAAGGTCATCTTGGGTATGAACATGTGCTGGAGCAAATTAATCTATTGGTCAGCAATCTGAAAAGCGAAAGCGGTATTGAACCTGTAAAGATAGGTATGGGTACTCCAGGTACAATGGACCCTATACTTAATGTAATGAAAAACTGTAACAGCACATCGTTAAATGGAAAAAACCTTCAGGCTGATGTGAGCAGGCTTACCGGTGTACCTTTTAAATTGAGTAATGATGCCAATTGTTTTGCAGTGGCTGAAGCCCAAATGGGAATCATCAAAAAAGAAATGCCGGAGGCAAAGGTGGTGTTTGGGGTGATTATGGGTACAGGTGTAGGTGGCGGACTAGTCGTAAATGGTCAGGTGATAGGAGGAAGACAAGGCATCGGAGGTGAGTGGGGTCACAATTTCTTGCACGAATCCGGCGGCAAGTGTTATTGCGGTAAAGTCGGTTGTGTAGAGACATTAATATCAGGACCTGCCCTGGAAAAATATTATACAAAAGTCAGTGGTGAAGTGCGCAATCTAAGAGATATTACAGCTTCTTACCGCACCGGCAATGATATTTACGCTACACAGACTATGGAGCATTTATTTCATTTCTTTGGTAAAGCGATGTCGGTTATTATAAATATTATTGATCCTGATGCTATAGTAATAGGAGGCGGAGCAGGTAATATTGACGAGTTGTACACTCTTGGAGTCGAAGAAGTCAAAAAAAACGTATTCAATCTGAGATTAGATACCCGTTTTTATAAACCAATGCTAGGAGATTCTGCCGGAGTTTTTGGTGCTGCCTTTCTATGAAAGGTTTAAATATGAGTTAAAGTGAATAAAAAAATCAAAATTATTAAAACACAAAAACGCAAATTGTGTTGTTTTTTATGTAAAAATTAATAATTTCAAATCTAATGAAATCGCTTTTGTATTTGTTTCTTATGATTATGACAATAGGAGATAAAAAGTCTATAGACCCTGATATGGATCAGCAAAAAGGCATGGTAACTGCTGTCAATAAAATAAGGGCGGAAGGATGTTATTGCGACAGAAAATATATGCCACCTGTACAAAATATTGATTGGAGCACGACTCTTTATACAAGTGCCCTAAATCAGGCTAAAGAAATGAATGATTATAATTTTTTCGCCCATTATTCTAAAGATGGTCTGGATATTGGCGCGAGATTAAAAAAAGTTGGTTACGACTGGATGGTCGCTGGTGAAAACTTGGGCGAGGGCCAAGAGTCGTTTGACGAAGTACTCCTTGACTGGCTTAAAAGCTACTCACATTGTACCATGCTAATGCATCCCAAGATAAATGAAATGGGTGTTGCTCGTGTTGAAAAATACTGGGTTCAACATTTTGGTAAACAAATGCCGGTAAAAAAGTAAATCAGAATTTTTCTACTCAAATTCTATAAGAATCTGATTTTTGTCTACTGATTGTCCTTTTATAATATAGATATTTTTAATGGTTCCGTCCCCAGGTGCTTTGATGATATTTTCCATTTTCATGGCTTCGAGAGTCAATAATTTATCCCCTTCTGAGACAGAGTCTCCATTTTTTACAAAAATATTTACCACAAGGCCCGGCATAGGCGATTTTACTTCTTTTACAGAATGTTTGGCAACTTTGAGAAAACCAAGTTCATTTATTAACTTATCTAATGGTTCACTGATTTTAATTCTGAAATCAAAGCCAGAAACATTAATCCATGCCTTTTTTGTCTGAGGGTCAAAATCCTTGATAACGGCTTCATATGATTTATGATCAAAAAACAATTTGACTACATTTCCCTCTCTGGCAACTATTCGCACATCTTTTGATAATATCGTCTCCTCATCAAAAGAATTAAGTCCTTCGATATCATACGTAGTTTTGTATCCATTGGTATTCATACAATATTTTTTTTAGGCTTTTGGTCAGCTAGTCCGACCATAAAATATGTTTCAAAAATAGTAAATATTACATATATTACCAGAAAAGAAATAATAAATTTATTGTCCGGACATTCTTTAATTTTTTTATAAAAAAGTAATAGTGTAATGGAGCCCAGCATTCTTATCAGCATATTGGTCAAAGTTATAGATGTGAATATTTGTTTATCAGCACTAAAAAGGGACTTCCTAAGCAGAATATAAAGTACAATGCTCATTATTGAAAACATAATAATACTATAGTAGCTAAGGTCTGAATATACTTTTAAGCTTTCAAAAGTATGAACAAAATTCATAACGACCAATAAAAATAAAATTACCAAAGTAAGTTTACCGAAAAACTGAGTGTAATGATTCAATTGTCTTTATTCAGATCTTTATAAAGTTTATACATAAATCCGCTGAAAAAAAGTAATATCAGCAACATAGTAAATATCGGTGTTTTTAAAGCAAATCTGGCATCAAGCCACTGCCCTCCTATCAGCCCCAAAAATACCAAACTTGCCATTTGAAAAGCTATTCCCGAATATTTGAGATATGTGTTATACTTTTGCTTTTTATCATTAGTCTCTTCGTTCATACATGGAACACTTAAATTATATTTACAACGTATTCAATTGGAAAACATACATAAATAATGCAGTCTGTTTAAATTTTCATGGCAGAAAGAATGCAAATAAATTTTATTTTGACAAAGTACAGTTTGCCTCCTTAGCCGGATTTTCTACCTTGGGCATGAAGCTACATCAAAAATTATATCTAAATTTGAAATTTATCACTTGCTTGCAAATGATGAAAATTTAAGCATCCACACAATTAATCAGCTTACTGAGATAATTTTTGGGTTGATTCTTTTTGGACCAGAGACTTAAGTTTTTGACCACCCATGCTACAGTTTACATTAAATATCGCACCTGTGTGTACCATCAGTTTATCAGTAACGATATCTCCGTTTATCACAGCAGATTCCTTTACAGCTATCAGCTCACTGACATGTATATTACCAGTAAAGGTTCCTTCAATGACGGCATTGACACATTTTACGTCTCCTTCTATTTTTCCTTGTGGCCCGACAATTACCCTGCCTTTACAGTCAAGTTTACCTATCAGAAATCCATCTATTCTGATGTCATTAGCTGCAGTAATGTTTCCGTTGATGGTTGTACCTTCAACAATACTGTTACTCACATTTGTGGATTGAACTAGGCTGGATGGACCGCCCTGTTTTTCATTTTTTGTTCCAAACATAACGTTTCTGGTTTTGAGATGAATTTACTGCTATAAAGATAATAAAAAAAATAATGATCGATATGTTATGCTGATTTTATTAAATTTTAGAATCGGGGACAATAGACGCCCCGGCTTTCAGGACCACAAATATTATATACTAAAGAGAACTCAAATGCTCCATTGGCGGGGGATGCTTGTCTGAGACCTGAAATGTTTATATCATAACTGAATCCTATTCCAAAATTTTCATAATTAAATCTAGATGACAAAATCACGGCGTCAGAATGCAATCCGGAAGGGACTTTATTTCCTACCCTATACCAAAGGCCTGCTTCCCATGACTGATTTGACGTTTTAACCGGTCCTAAAGCAAATCTGAAGTTCGTTCCTGCATTCAGTGATTTATGCGGTCCTTGCGACATAAAGACCCCAAAAGGCAGCATAGATATCTTTCGGGCCAACTCAAACTGGAGGCCTGCATGTACGGTATATCTGCTATAAAGATTCACCGTTTCGCCTAGAAAAGATACATTAGGTCTATTGAGATGATGCATTGCACCGCCTATGTACCAGTTGGTCTTCTCATTTATCACGCTAAACCACAATAATCCAGCAGCAATATCGGCGTATAAAAAATCTGTATCCTGAAAATTGGGTTCATTTATAGGTAAGCTTGGGTCAAAGCCATTGGCTGAGATTTGTGAAGGCCATCTCAGGTCAGCACGACTAATACTTCTGGAACTCAGGGCTCCATC
>JAYTNJ010000320.1:0-7457 GCA_043748345.1 Saprospiraceae bacterium | reverse complement strand
GCAGATGCCAGATCAGCTGTCATAACAATTCGAAGTGCATCTTTGAAATTTATGGTCTCTCCTAAAAATCTTGACCACATGCGCACTCTTGTCGCGTATCCTACCCAAGGAATCAGCATCAAACAAGCCATTATAATTATATGTAGTAAACTTAATTTGTTTACATAGGATAAAAGTTTTCTTTCAGTAGTTGATAATACGAATATAATATGTAACAATACACCAACCCCGATAAATAATATTAACCTGTTTATTAAAATCTTAAAATTAAGTTTTGATTTTGTCATAGTTTGTTTGGGCTTGTGGTTTGGCTAAAAAATGCGAAAAATATTATTAATTAAAATGAATTATTGCCCAAAGTTACTTGATTCACCTAACACAATAAAAAATATTCTATAAAGTTATTATGTTATTATACATCAATGTTGTTTATCTAAGGCTCAATCATCAAATCCTTCTCTTTTAAGGTGAAGTATTTAGGATGAGTAAAAATCATGAATTTTGCCTTAATTTAAAGACATTGTTTTAATAACAGCATATTTTTATAGCTGTAAAAGTAACGAAAAAAAGAGTTCAAAGGTTAATGTAATTACAACAATTAATGGTTTTATGATGTTTTTAATAAAAATAATAGATGCGCTTACTACTCAAAATTAAAATAATTTTACCTGTCATATTTTTCACTTTGAGTTTACAAAATGCTGAAGCATTGCATATTATTGGCGGAGATGTTGTATATAAATGTATCGGCCTTGACACTATAAGAAGGGAGGTAGAATATGAAATAACTTTCACGATGTACAGAGATAGCAGAAGTGGTGGTGCACAATTTGACAGTCCAGCCAATTTTGGAGTGTACAGAGGAATTGGCTCAAGTTGGTCGTTTGTTAGAACTGTTGCCAACGTCAGGGTCGAAAATATTTCAGATATAGATATTGCAAATTCTAACCCTTGTATACTTGTACCCGTCAATGTAGGAGTTCAAAAAGGTATTTATGTTTTTACGGTGAGGCTTCCAATTATAAGCCAAAGCTATTTTATTTCATATCAACGGTGTTGTAGGAATAATACGATTTTAAATCTTGTTAATCCAGGTGGCACAGGAGCCGCTTTTACCACTGAGATTACTCCTGACGCACAGTTAACCTGCAACAATAGCCCAACTTTTAATGGCTTTCCACCAGTAGTTATTTGTGTCAACAGACCTATTAATTTCAATCATTCTGCCAGTGATATTGATGGTGATAGCTTGGTGTATGAGTTTTGTTCGCCAGTTACAGCAGGTGGTACTGATGGTGCTACAACTCCTGGATCTCCGACTGCTTGTACAGGTGTGACCCCAAATCCGCAAAACTGCCTTCCACCATATCAGGAAGTGGTATTTGCCACTCCAAATTTTAGCTTTGATCGTCCTATGGGCGGAAATCCTATCGTATTTATTGATTCTAAAACAGGAATTATTGGAGGATCACCAAACCTTCTTGGCCAATATGTTGTAGGTGTATGTGTAAGGGAATATAGAAAAGGCAGGCTTATTGGTACGTTAAAACGAGACTTCCAATTCAATGTAACTACATGTGAAGTGGCGGTTATGGCAGATCTAAAAGCCGATTTAAACAATGGGAATCAATATTCGATAAATAGTTGTGGTGCCTTTACCATAGATTTTCTAAATCTTAGCACTGATACGAGATATATTCAAAATTACTTCTGGAAGTTTGATATTAAAGGCCAAGAACAAACTTATAATACAAGAAATGTTTCGGTTACTTTTCCGGGTTTAGGGGTCTATGAGGCTGTTATGATTTTAAATAAAGACCTTCCAGCCCTTGCTGAATGTTCAGATACTGCTTATATCACTGTAAATGTTTACCCATCAATAAAGTCAGATTATGAATTCACCTATGATACGTGTGTGGCAGGACCTATTATTTTTAAAGATAAATCTGTTAGTGAAGCGGGGCCAATACAAAAGTATTCATGGAGATTTGATCAGGAAGGTATATCCGCTTTGCGGGACCCGACTTTTGAATTTGAGAAACCAGGAGTAAAAACTGTCAGACTAGTGGCAGAAGACATTAATTTATGTAAGGACACAACAATTAAACAGATAAATTATTTTCCATTACCTTCATTGATAGTTATCGAGCCAAATACATTCACAGGATGTCAGCCTGCGAGTATATTTTTTGATAATTTAAGTACTCCCATTGATGAAACTTACAAACTAGAATGGGACTTTGGCGATGGAAGCACTGGTTCCGATATAAGCCCGACTCACCTATATAAAGAAACAGGGACTTTCACAGTAAAACTTAAACTAACATCACCCATTGGATGCCAGACTTTTAAAAACTGGTCAAGTCTTATAAAGGTTGTTCCAAGTCCGATCGCTGGTTTTTCTTTTACCCCAAAAGACCCTGACTTTTCAAACAATAAGGTGGATTTTATAGACGAATCAAAAGGTGGTGTCGCTTACTTATGGAAATTTGACACTTTAGGTGTATCTCTAATTAGAAACCCATCTTTCATATTTAGAGATACTGGTGTGTTTAACATTGAACAAATAGTGCTTCATCCTTCCGGGTGCTCAGATACTGCTTCTGCTATTATTTCGATATACCCAGTAGTCAAGTTATTTATGCCAAACGCATTTACTCCAAATAACGATGGACTTAATGATGAATTTATTCCCATAGGAAGTTTTGTCGGCGTTAGAAATTACAATTTTACTATCTGGAATAGATGGGGTGAAAGAGTTTTTCTAACAGAAGAAACCAATATCGGATGGAATGGACAAAGAAATAATAATGGTGATACCGCTTCACCTGGTGTCTATGCCTATCTTTTGGAGTATGTTGATCCGCTTGGAGAAAGTAAACTCTTAAAAGGATATTGTACATTAATAAGATAACATATCATGTTTGCTTTTATTATATCCGAAATATTTTTAATGATCTTAATCATCCAATAAATATTGCGACAACTTTTTTTATTCATTCAGAATTGATTAAATTTGCAATTTTAATTTAGTCTAAATAAGTAAGAATTGGATGAATACTTTAACTTCATTATTGCCTGGTGAGTCTGGGTTGGTTACCAGAATCATTGAAGGTTCATTTACTTGCAAATTGTTAAGTCTTGGCATCATTCCTAAAGCTAAGGTCTCCATGGTGAGGAAGTCTCCCTTGGGAGATGCTTATTATATTAAACTTGAAAACCATCAAATGGCTATGAGACAATCTGAAGCTGATACAATATTTATTGAGAAGCTTTTATGAGTAATTCAGAAATATTTAAAATTGGACTTGCTGGTAATCCCAACTCCGGTAAATCTTCATTATTTAATTATCTCACTGGCCTAAACCAGGAAGTTTCAAATTTTCCGGGTGTTACTGTAGAAAATAAAACTGGTGTTTACATTACTAAGGATGGAAGAAAAATCGAAATTATTGATTTTCCAGGGACTTACAGTGTCTTCCCGAATTCATTTGATGAAAAAATAGTGATAAATATATTGACTAATGCGTCCAGTCCTTTTTATCCGGATTTAATTATTTATGTGGCTGATGTAACTCAACTTGAAAGGCATTTATTATTTGCTGCTCAGATAAAAGATCTCGGGTTGCCTATGATATTTGTAATTAATATGATGGATCTGGTTGATGAATCAAAATCTAAAATCAATATTCAGCCGTTAAAAAGTTATTTGAACTCCGATGTTATTGCTGTATCTGTAAGAAATGATAAAAATCTTCATCTGATAAAAGAGTGTATCGATACCAATATCTCAAATTTGCCTCATCCTTCATTATTAACATTGTACATAACGCCTGAAAATATAATTGGAACAATAAGTAAAATAAAAGATAGTATCAATGTCAAAAATATCTATCAGGCTAAATTAATAGCACATCATTATTCATGGTTAAATCATTTGACAGAAGATCAACGACAGCAAGTAAAGGATATAATCAGCCAATTTGGATTTAATGATATCAGAGCCCAAGTAGATGAGATTATGTCAAGATATAATGACTTTATAAAGGTTGTTGAGAAAACCATATATATACCTCCGGATAAAAAAAAGAGCTTAACGGACAAGATTGATCAGTTGATCACACATCGTTTTTTTGGACCTATGATATTTTTCCTGATCATGGTCTTTATATTTCAATCCATTTATGCCTGGGCTGTATATCCTATGGATAAGATTGAAGGCCTATTTGCTTATGCAGGAAATTTCATTAATGGGGTTCTCCCTAAAAGTTGGTTTTCTGATCTGATCACGCATGGATTAATGCCAGGTTTGGGTGGGGTTTTAGTATTTGTTCCACAAATTGCTATTTTATTTTTCCTAGTCTCGATACTCGAAGAATCCGGATATATGAGTAGGGTAGTGTATATGTTTGATGGTTTGCTTCAAAAATTTGGTATGAATGGTAGAAGCATGGTTTCACTTATTTCCAGCGGTGCCTGTGCTATTCCAGCTATTATGTCCACGAGGACAATAAGCAATCCAAAAGAAAGATTAATTACTATTTTAGTGAGTCCTTTGATCAGTTGTTCAGCTCGATTGCCTGTATTTGCTGTACTTATTGGTTTTGTAGTACCATCTACTACTATCTGGGGATTTCTAAATGCCCAAGGATTAGCGTTTATGGGATTATATTTGCTAGGTATATTCAGCGCTTTGCTTTCAGGATTGTTTTTTAAACAATTTATCAAATCGGATTCTTCTTCATTCCTAATGATAGAATTACCTAATTATAAACCACCATTGTGGAAAAACGTTTTCATCACCGTTAAAGAGAAAGTGCTGGCTTTTATAACTGGAGCTGGCAAAATCATTGTTCTGATTTCGATAATTCTATGGTTTCTGGCAAGTTTTGGCCCAGCTAACAGTATAATCCAAGCAGAAAAAGAAGCCATCTTCATTTCTGATTCTTTAAATTATAATGAATTAGCCAGGAATAACTTAATAGCTTCAAAAAAACTGGAAGAATCTTATATAGGAAAGACTGGAAAGCTGATTGAGCCATTGATTGCACCCCTTGGATTTGACTGGAAAATAGGAATAGCACTTATTACTTCATTTGCTGCAAGAGAAGTTTTTGTCGGTACAATGGCAACTATTTATAGTTTAGGAAGTGATAATGACGAAAAGACAATTAGAGAAAAAATGTCTGATGAAATCCGTCCGGGAACTAATAAGAAGCTATATGATATACCTACATCTATGGCATTACTTGTATTTTATGTTTTTGCAATGCAATGCATGAGTACATTGGCAGTCACTAAAAAAGAAACTAATTCATGGAAGTGGCCAGTTGTCCAATTTTTGTTTATGGGTGTTCTTGCATATATTGGTGCATTTATAGCTTACAATATCTTCTGATTCGTATGAGCATATTTTTCAATAAAATTTCTCAATGAAATAATTCAGAGATATACATAAGATTTATGTTATGTATATTTTATTACCTTTGCCTATATATGCTGAAAAAATTAGAAATACAGAATTACGCTATTATTGAGAAACTTGAAATGACTTTTTCAGACGGCCTTACTATCATTACTGGGGAAACGGGAGCTGGTAAATCAATTCTATTGGGTGCACTGGGTCTGATTATGGGTAAAAGGGCAGATACAAAAGTTCTTTTTAACTATGATAAAAAATGTTTTGTAGAGGCTACATTTGAGATTTCAGGATATGAAATGAAATCATTTTTAGACGAAGAAGGGTTGGATTATTTTAATGAGATGATAGTAAGGAGGGAGATAGCATCAAATGGTAAGAGCAGAGCATTTATTAATGACTCACCTGTGACTCTTGAGATCCTTTCTTCTATCACAAATAACTTAATAGATATTCATCAACAATTTGATACTTTGGATATTCAGAAGTCTTCATTTCAGCTGAAAATGATAGATGCTGTGGCAGGTAATCAACACATACTTATTCATTATACTAATGAATATACACAATATAAAACTGCTTTAAATGAGATAGAGTACCTAAGACTAAAAAGTAAAAATGCCAATCAGGAAATGGAGTTTTTATCTTTTCAAAAGAGTGAGTTTGAAGATGCAAATCTAAAAGAAAATGAACAAACTGAGCTGGAGTCGCAGCTTTTAAGATTAACTGCCGCCGAAGATATTAAGAAAAATTCTTCTATGCTTGTTCAGGGTATTGAAGAAGATCATTATGCCGTACTGGGACAACTGCAAGTTCTAACAAATCAGATTGGTACCATTCGTCAATTTGATATTAAAATTGACAATATATTCCAAAGATTACTGTCAGTCAAAGAGGAACTTTCAGACATATCGCGAGAAGCAACAAGAATTGCAGACTCAACAGAATATGATGAAGAAGCAATTCATATAACCAATGCACGCTTAAATCTTATTTATCGATTGCAAAAAAAACATCATGTTTCGGACATGACTAGTCTGTTAGACATATCAAAAACCATAAAATATAGGCTTGAAAGTTATGGTGACCTTTCTGAACAGATTGCTGAACTTGAAAGAAAGATATTATTAAAAGAAAATGAATTGAGAATACTTTCTGGTAAGCTATCTGAAAATAGAAAAAAAATACTACCATCATTTGAGAAAGATATACACAACAAATTGATGACTTTGGCTATGGATCATGCTTTCATACAAGTAAAATGCACTTCCAATGATTTTTTCAATCCGACCGGTACTGATGAGATAAGTATCCTTTTTGCACCGAATAAAGGCAGTGCATTTCTTCCTCTGAAAGATACAGCATCCGGAGGCGAATTATCCAGGCTTGCTCTTTGTATCAAGTCTCAGGTTGCAGGTGCCATAACTCTACCTACTTTGGTTTTTGATGAAATAGATTCAGGAGTCTCCGGCGAAGTCGCTCACAAAATGGGCAAAATATTGTCAGAGATGTCTGATGTACATCAAGTTATCTGTATAACACATTCACCTCAGATAGCAGCTAGAGCCGATAGTCATTATTTTGTATATAAAACTAACACGGACATACGTACAATAACATCTATGAAGCAACTATCAGAAGAAGAACGAGTGATGGAAATAGCTAAAATGCTAAGTGGCAATCCGCCTACAGAGACAGCCAAGGCTAATGCAAAGGAGCTTCTTAGCTTGCAATAGATTTTATGCTACTTAAGATTACAAACATTTATAAAGATTCATTTTCAGGACTTTCACGAAGTGTATGGCTCCTATGTTTGATTATGTTTATTAACCGTGCCGGTGCTATGGTACTTCCCTTTATGACTTTATATTTAACCACCAGCTTGGGTTTTAGCTTACGTCAAGCTGGTTGGGTGATGGGCGCTTATGGTTTGGGTAGCATTTTAGGTGCTTATGCAGGGGGACAACTTACAGATAGGTACGGATATTATCACGTCCAGTTATATTCACTGGTTTTTAGTGGAATATTGTTGTTTTCC
>JAYTNJ010000319.1:0-3971 GCA_043748345.1 Saprospiraceae bacterium | reverse complement strand
CTTAACTAAAATTATTAGGTAAGCTCTCTTTTCTTTTTCCACCTTTTATGTGACCAAAGCCAATTTTCCGGTTTTTTGATTATTATTTCTTCAAGTTTTTTCATATATCTTTTAGTAATTTCACCCTCAGTCAACTGCTCTTCACCATCTGTTAGCATAATTTGAGTTACTTCATAATACCCTCGTTTTACCCTCTGAATGTCTGTAAAAAAAACAGGGCATTTCAGCTGACTTGCATATTTATCCGCACCAGGAGGGCAAGCTGTGTCCTGCCCAAGAAAAGTTACCCAATGAGCCTTATCTGACCAGGTGCTCTGATCACTGGCAAATACATAAGTTGCTCCACTATTTCCATATTGTGAAAATGCTTTTGATGTATCTCCGATAGATATGAGTAACATGCTGAATCTGCCTCTCTTTTTTCTACCATATTCTTCTATGTAAGGATTGGACAATGGTTTATAGAATCCCAATACCGGTGCGGGAAACCATAAAGGATAAGAAATTGCTCCCCATTCCCAATTTCCGTAATGTGCTCCAATTTGGATAGTACTTACTACGTCTTGTCTTATACTAATCGAAACTTCAGGATTTGTAAATATATATCTCTTCCTGAATTCTGATTCACTCATCGTGAAGCCTTTGATGCTTTCTAATATAATATCAGCAAGATTAGTATATGATGCTCTTGCAATTTTCAATATTTCTTCCTCCGGCTTTTGTGGAAATGATGCCCTAAGTTGGTGTAAAACTATATTTTTCCTATATTTAAATACAGAGTAAAGTAACCATTCTGTAAAATCTGCCACCTTATAAAGCACATTAAATGAAATGAATGAAAACATCCAGACTATAAAACGAAAAAGTAAAAACCCGGTGTAGGACATATTATTACAAATAAAAATTTACACAATAATACTCAATGATAATAAAAGAAAACAGGAATTAATGATCGAATTGTAAAGTGAAAGAAAATAATGAACAAATAATAGGAATTAAGGGAAAGTTAGTGCCATTTTTGTTTGTGGCGAGTGGTCTATTTTATTTAGGTTGATTTTAACACCCAAACGCAGCGATGATGGGTTTTCAAATGGATAAAAATATTTATTAATCATCGTAAGATCATTACTCACATTAAAATCCATCAAATGCCTGTCAACAAAAGCATCTGCCACTGTCAGAATATGACCTCCTATCAACCAGATCCAGGCATATTCACTCCACTTCCGATAAAAATCTCTTTGTTGTTTGAGCCTTGCGACATTTGTAGATCCCGGTGTAACCAATGCAGTTAGGTAAGCCTCTTGTGTTACACGATAATTTTTCCTGTTTGTTATTAATACATAGGTTAATCCACCATCTATACCTAAAGCTAATGGAACTTTCCACCATTTTTTATTGTATATCTGACCGCCTGAAGGTATAATAAGTGAATATAATGCGGCCTTTCCCGGTTTGCCTTTAAAAATTGAAAAAATACCGCCCTTATTAATCAGTGTGTCGGCCTCATTGAAAGAAGTATCAGGTTCAATAGTATTTGTCTGATATGGGTCAAGGCGATTAATCTGACTATCCGCTTTATTTGCCATCAAGGAGCACAAAAAAAATATAAAGCATAGGCATCTGATCATATTTGCTAAACGAACTACTATCGCTTTTATTTTTCTCTTGTGATAATTTCCACAATATGATTAAACTCTTTGTCAGAAGTAAAAGGCAGAACTACTGTGCCATTTCCTCCTGCTTCCCTGCGTATTTCCACTTTTGAGCCAAAAATCTGCCTGAACTGATCTCTCAGTTTATTGATCTCCGGATCTATATAATTTGTTGAAGTGTGTTTAGAAGCGGGTTTCAGAGAGTTATAAGATTTGATAAGGTTTTCCAAAGCCCTCACTGACAGACCCTGATCTACTACTTCCTTATATATTTTGATCTGAAGTGCTATGTTTTCAATGCCTGCAAGTGCTCTGGCGTGTCCCATACTGAGAGCACCATTTTTTACAGATGCCTGAATTTGAGCTGGTAGTTTTAAGATTCTCACATAATTTGTAACTGTACTCCTGTCTTTTCCGACTCTTGCCGATAAGGCTTCATGTGTCAGGTTACATTCGTCCATGAGTCTTTGATATGATATGGCTATTTCAACAGCATTAAGATCAGCTCTTTGTATATTCTCAACCAAAGCCATCTCGAGCATTTCCTGATCATTAGCCACTCGAATATAAGCAGGTATCTCTTTCATACCAGCCATCTTTGCAGCCCTAAGCCTTCTTTCACCTGAGATCAGCTGATACTTATTGCCTCCTACAGATCGTACTGTTATTGGCTGTATCAAACCGGATGTTTTTATGGATTGTGCGAGCTCCAGCAATTGATCAGGATCAAACTCAGTTCTAACCTGGTATGGGTTTATCTCAATATACTCAGGACTGATAGTAGCTATAGAATTGGTAAGTTCTTTCACAAGTTGGCCTCGTTCTATAGGATTATTGGTCTTTTCGATATTGGACAAAAGTGACCTAAGTCCTTTAGAAACTTCACTTTTTTTATTCATTTTCAGACTGTTTTTAGGACTTCAGAATGGTTTAAGGCCAAAAATTCATTGGCAAGATTCAAAAAATTAATTGCCCCTTTGCTTGTGGCGTCATAAATAATCACCGGCTGACCCAAAGATGGTGCCTCCCCAATTTTACTATTGCGATGTATAATGGTTTCAAAAATTCTGTCTGAAATGATATTGCGAATCTCTTCAAGCACCATATTTGCCATTCTCAGTCTTTGATCATACATTGAAAGAACGATTCCTTCTACTTCCAACAAAGGATTTAAAGATTGTTGAACAAGAATAATAGTATCCTTAAGCTTTCCGAATCCTTCCAATGAGAAAAACTCACATTGAACAGGTACAATGACACTATCAGCTGCCACTAAAGCATTCAGTGTTATCAATCCAAGTGAAGGGAGGCAATCAATAAATATGTAATCATAATCGTCTTTTACCATGTCTATGACCATCCGCATCCGCAACTCTCTTTGTGTCACATTGACCAATTCGATTTCTGCACCAACTAAATCTATGGAAGATGGAAGCAGATCAAGATTAGGCGTACGTGTTTTTACAATGGCCAGATGCGGGTCAATACCATCCACAAGGCATTCATACATCGTGCTGGTTATCTGTTCCGCCTTAATCCCAACACCTGATGTAGCGTTTGCTTGTGGGTCAGCGTCAATTAGCAAAACCTTCTTCTCAAGTATTGCGATAGTGGCAGCTAGATTTATTGCTGTTGTTGTTTTCCCAACTCCACCTTTTTGATTGGCAATTGCTATTACTTTTCCCATTTTTGATAATTAAAGTTCATAAAAGGCTCCGGGTTTTAAAAGGATTAGCTCTTTTCCGGCATTTTTAAATTCGCTAACAGCAGCTGTATGATCAATCTCAATATAACCAAATGTATCATAATGGCAACCAATAATCTTATCGCATTGCACAAAATCTGAGGCAAGGACAGCATCTTCATACCCCATAGTAAAATTATCACCAATAGGAAGTATCGCAATATCCAGTGTAGGGCACGTCATGGGAATAAGTTTCATGTCCCAAGTGAGCGCTGTATCTCCGGCAAAGTATACAGACATTTCATCATTCCAAATTACGAATCCTCCGGAAGCTCCACCGTAAGAACCATCGGGCATCATGCTTGAATGCACCGCATTAACATATTTTACGGTCCCGAAATCAAACTTCCATTTTCCACCAAGGTTCATAGGATGACCTTTCAGCCCTTTACTTTCAAACCAGGTGACCACTTCAAAGTTAGAGATGATCGTAGCATTATTCTCTTTGGCAAGATACTCGGCATCAGCAACATGGTCGCCGTGACCATGGGTCAACAGTATAAAATCAGCTTTCAATTCACTCAAGTTAATACCAGAAGCTAAAGGGTTAGAACTTATAAACGGATCCAGAA
>JAYTNJ010000318.1:0-1547 GCA_043748345.1 Saprospiraceae bacterium | reverse complement strand
TATGCCCTGAAAACTGTCACCAGAAATAATGTGTGGAAAAGTGACTACAGCTTATTCACCACTGATGTAAATACATCTGTCAATAGCGCTAAAGTTCTGAATGCAGCAGGCGGAGCATTAACAACAGAAGCTTTTAAAGAAAAAGATGCAGCCAAAAAAAAGGAAATGCTTACTCAGGCTTTGGTTTATTTAAACAGAGCTGTAGAAATCCACCCACAGTATAAAAATGCATACTTGATTATGGGGAATGCTAACTATTATCTTAATGAATACGAAAAAGGTGTCAATGCTTATCAGGAAGCACTTGAGTTGGATCCGAATTTTAAAGATGCATACACTAATCTTGCTGTCTCACTTCGAGATGCGGGAAGGCAAGCGGGTGAAAAACAAAATGATCTGGTGAAAGCTGAATCATATCTTTCAAGATCATTTCAACTATCCCCAAACGATCCCGAAACTTTAAGGCTGCTTGGTGTAATGAACGGAATTAAGGGGGAGCATAAAGAAGCAATTAAATATTTCGAAAAGGTGGTGAATATTGACCCAAAAAATGCAGGAGGATACCTCAATCTGAGTCTTGCATACAAAAATACAGGGGATATGATAAATGCTGAAAAATATATGAAAAAAGCATTGGATATTGACCCAGATATTGCAAAAAATCAACCTGCACAGTAAAATTTATATTTTTATTAATTGATTTATGATGATATTTTGCGTTAAGATGCTAATATTGCAGTAATCTATATTTTAATATTAGAGTTATTTTTTATCTGTATGCAACAAAATAAGGTTCTTGTTTGGTGGTTGATTTTCTCATTGACAGTCTTGGCTTATGAGTTTTCTATTGCTCAGACATATCTTGAGAGGGAAGATATCTGGGTGAAATGCAAAATGGCAGAAATGACACTTGACCAGAAAATAGGACAGATTTTTATGGTTAGAGCGTACTCAAAAGGTAATACTGAAGCAGAACGTGTAATAACAGAGTATATCAGTAAGTATCATATTGGTGGAATTTGTTTTTTCCAGGGCTCACCTACCGAGCAAGTAAACCTCATCAATAAATTTCAGAGTAAAGCACTTACCCCTATGTTTATGGGTATAGACGGAGAGTGGGGTCTTGCCATGCGCTTCCCTAAAGAAACTGTATCATTTCCGAGGCAAATGATGCTCGGAGCTATCAAAAACAACAAGCTGATTTATGAAATGGGCAGAGAGATAGCTCGTCAGTGTAAAAAATCCGGCATCAATATAAACTTTGCCCCATCAGTTGATATTAATAACAATCCGGCAAACCCTGTGATCTTTGACCGTTCATTTGGTGAAATACCTGAGAATGTCACGGCAAAAGGGTATATGTACATGAAGGCCATGGAAGATGAAGGTATAATGGCGTGCGTAAAACATTTTCCAGGTCATGGCGACACTGATGTAGATTCTCATGATCATCTTCCTGTTCTAGATTATGACCGTGAGCATCTTGAACAATTTGAGTTTTATCCATTCAGAAGATTGGCAAGTCAGGGAGCCGGAGCAATCATGAC
>JAYTNJ010000317.1:0-5458 GCA_043748345.1 Saprospiraceae bacterium | reverse complement strand
TGTGAGTGGAGTTATAGGCAATACTCAACTTTACTACACCGGCTACACGGGTGGCGGACTCTGGAAAACAGAAGATGCGGGTATAAGTTGGGTCAATATTTCAGATGGGCAGTTTAAAACAAGTTCGGTGGGGGACATAGCTGTAAGCGAAACAAACCCAAGTATTATTTATGTGGGTATGGGTGAGCATGCCATCCGAGGTGTCATGACTACCTATGGGGACGGAATGTATAAATCTACTGATGCCGGCAAAACATGGAAAAATATGGGCCTTGAAAAGACTCGGCATATATCAGATGTGATCGTCCATCCTGCCAATCCTGATATAGTGTATGTAGCAGCTCAGGGTCCGGCTCATGGGGCCAGTGAAGATCGCGGCATTTACAAAAGTGTGGATGGTGGGCAGACATGGAAAAAAGTGCTGTACGTTGACCCAAATTCAGGGGCATCATCGCTCAGTTTGGATCATCGTAATCCTTTGATATTGTATGCAGCAACTTGGGAACACAGACGTCTTCCTTGGCAGGTGCGAAGCGGAGGCAAAGGTTGTAACATCTGGAAATCCACCGATGCTGGAGAAACTTGGCAAAAAATAAATGAAGGCCTGCCTAAAGAAATGGGTAAAATTGGGGTATCTGTCTCTCGAGCCAATCCTGATAAAGTATATGCGATAGTGGAGGCTGAAAAATCAGTGGCAGGATTATACAGATCCGATAATGGTGGTAAAACCTGGGCTTTGATGTCCAATAATGCTTTGATCACGGCCCGATCATGGTATTACATGGAAGTATTTGCAGATCCGGTAAATGCTGATGTGGTGTATGTATTGAATGCTCCCATGACCAAATCCATTGACGGTGGTAAAACATTTGCTCCAGTCAGAGTCGGTCACGGTGATACGCATGATCTGTGGATCAATCCGACAGAAAGCCGGAATATAATACTCGGCGATGATGGAGGTGGCGAAATTACATTCAATGCAGGGAAGTCGTGGTCATCTCTAAATAATCAGCCTACTGCGCAATTTTACAGAGTAAATGTAGATAATGTTTTTCCTTATAAAGTATATGGTGGCCAACAAGACAATACCTCTGTCATCATCTCGAGCAGAAATAATTTTATCGGCCTGACGGATAAGGACTGGAGTTATGGACCGGGATGTGAAAGTGCATTTATGGCATTTGACCCCAAAAATCCCAAGCTGGTTTACGGTGGTTGTTATCAGGGTGGTATCAGTGTGTTAAATACAGAAAATGGACATACCAAAGATATCAATCAGTACCCTGCGAATGTACTGGCAGTCCATCCTAAAAAAATGAAATACAGATACAATTGGAATGCGCCGATCCTGGCTTCTCCGCATGATTATAATACTATTTATCACGGCGGGCAGGTACTTTTTAAAACCACGGACGGTGGCCTCAATTGGGCTGTAATTAGCCCTGACCTCACTAGAAATGATACGCTCAAACAGGAAGCTGGAGGCGGTCCCATTACCAATGAGGGCGCTGGGGGCGAAAATTATAATACTTTAAGTTACGTCATTGAATCAACGCTTGAAAAAGGAGTAATATATGTGGGAAGCGATTGTGGATTGGTGCATATTACCAGAGATGGGGGAGCTAATTGGCAAAATATAACCCCGACCGGATTGGATGAATGCCTGATACAAGCTATTGATGTATCACCTCATGACAAAGGCACTGCTTATCTGGCAGCTACTCGCTACAAATTTAATGATTTTTCAAATATGTGTTTTAAGACCACAGACTATGGAAAAACATGGACTAAAATCAATAACGGTGTTCAGACTGATGACTTCATAAAAGTGATCAGAGAAGACAAAAAAGTTAAAAATCTGTTGTATGGGGGTGCCGAAAGAGGGTTTTATGTGTCATTTGACGGAGGTATGTTATGGAATAAACTCCAGCTCAATTTGCCAGTCGTGCCGGTAACTGATATAGCATTTGCAGACAATGATATGGTGGTGTCCACTGCAGGAAGATCTTTCTGGATATTGGATGATATAAGTGCTATCCAGCAATCTGCAGGGAAAATGGAGGCATTAAAAGTATATGCTTCAAAACCTACCTATAAATTTGAAGGATTTACCCCAGGATGGATGGATGTGCCTCCCGGCATCGGCCAAAATCCTTCTGCTGGAGTGATCATAGATTATTTTTTGCCTGAAGCTGCCGATTCTCTGGAAGCAAAACTACAAATCCTGGATAACCAAGGTAATGTTCTGCGTACCTATTCGAGTAAAAAAAATACTGAATTTAAACCATTCCCTGGCGGCCCTTCAGCACCAATGGTGATTCCTGCAGCCAAAGGACTTAATAGGATGGCATGGGATTTTAAAGGCGAAACATTAACTGAAATACCAAATGCCTTTGTGTATGGTGACTATTCAGGCTACAAACTTGCGCCCGGGACGTATAAAACCAAAATATCGTATAAGGATATGGCTTCAGAAGCATCATTTGAAGTGTTGCAGGATCCTAATTTGAAGGAGATAAAACCGGAAGACTGGACGGAACAACAGATTTTTATCAAAGATATTCAAGCAAGGATCAATGAAATCCATAACTCTGTCAATGACATGCGCAAGATCAAAAAGCAGGTTATGAATTACAACGAAATCTATAAGGATAAGCCACAATATAAAGAATTGCAGGAGTCAGGAAAATCCCTTATTGATAAAATTGATATATGGGAAGCTCAGGCTGTACAAACCAAACAATCCAATTTTCAGGACGTCATCAATTTTCCAAGTATGCTGAATGCCCAATATTTTGAATTGAAGGGCTTTGTTGACCAACATGATCCGCGGGTACCGAAATCTGCAAAAGACAGACTGTCAGATGTAGATAAACAGTGGGGCGATTACAAGGAGCACCTCAAAGCAACTATAGGAAAAGACATCGAACAGTATAATGAGTTGTATAAAAAGAGCAATGTACCTGCCCTTATAATGAATGAAAGGGTTATTAAACCTTAATAGAATTGGTGTAAGCAGGTATAATGTACATGGAATTTCTTTATACTTTTATGTATCAAAATATTAATTAATTGGAAGCAATGACGTGGCTGTTCAGTCTTTAAAACCAAAAGAATTTTTATCTTATTCTTCATTATCTCCTATACTGGACGTAAGGTCTCCTGGTGAATATCGACATGCTCACATACCTGGAGCCATCAGTTTGCCTTTATTTAATGATAAGGAAAGGGCAATAGTCGGGACAGCTTATAAGCAGGAGAGTCGGGAAGCAGCTATAAAACTTGGTTTGGACTATTTTGGGTCTAAGATGAGAAACATGGTAGAAGAAGCTGAAAATTTCATCAAAGCAGGCCCAAATCCTTCAGAAAAAACGATTTTGATTCATTGCTGGCGGGGTGGAATGCGGAGTGGGGCAGTAGCATGGTTACTGGATTTATATGGTTTCAAAGTGTACACATTAGAAGGTGGATATAAGGCGTATCGGAATTGGGTTTTAGCACAGTTCGAAAAATCTTATTCATTCAATATCCTCGGAGGAAATACAGGATCCGGGAAGACATATATTTTGTTGAACATGCGAAAAAAAGGTCATCACATTATAGACCTTGAAGGTCTTGCGAATCATAAGGGTTCCGCTTTTGGAAATATAGGAATGCCCGAACAGCCAGGCCCTGAGATGTTTGAAAATATGTTGGCAAAAGAACTTTTTTATCAATCGGATGGGGGAAATACTATATGGCTTGAGGACGAAAGCCAGCGTATTGGAAACGTTCATATACCTGTGGCACTTTGGCAAACCATGCGTACTTCACCCGTATATTTTCTTAAAATTCCATTTGATGAAAGATTGAAATTTCTCATAAAAGAATACGGCATCTTAGAAAAGGAACGCCTTGTAAATGCCATCATAAGAATAAGAAAGAGGCTCGGCGGATTAGAAACTAAAAATGCTATTAGTTTTCTAATAGAAGACAATGTAGAAGAGGCATTTCGTATCCTGTTGCATTACTATGATAAGTTTTACAATAGGAGTCTTCAAAATAGGTCAGATTGGGAGAAATTAGTGCATTATATACCTTGTATTGATGTAGATGAGAATAAAAATTACCATTTAATTATTGATAAAGCCGGATTTGTAACAAGTGGTTAATCTATTTTTAAAATGAAGAAAACTTATGAATGATATAAAACTCACCCAATATTCCCACGGTGCGGGTTGCGGCTGTAAGATTGCTCCAAATATTCTCGAAGAGATCTTACAAAGCAATTTTGCTATGCCTGATAATAAAAACCTGATTGTTGGCAATCACAGCAAAGATGATGCAGCTGTTTATGACTTGGGCACAGGTCAGGCTTTGATATCGACTACGGATTTTTTTATGCCGATAGTCGATGATCCTTACAATTTTGGTCGTATAGCTTCGGCCAATGCTATCAGTGACGTGTATGCGATGGGTGGAAAGCCAATTTTGGCCATAGCGATATTGGGGTGGCCTATTAATAAGCTGCCTCCTGAAGTGGCGCGAAAAGTGATAGAAGGGAGCAGAAGTATATGCCTGGAAGCTGGGATTCCATTGGCAGGAGGGCATAGTATTGATGCGCCTGAGCCGATTTTTGGCTTGGCCGTAAATGGATTGGTTGACATAGATCATATCAAACAAAACAACACAGCGAAGCCTGGAGATCTACTTTTTTTGACCAAACCACTAGGAGTAGGAATACTTACAACAGCAGAAAAAAAAGGGCTCATCAGTGATGAAATGAAGTCATTGGCAGCAACTCAAATGATGCAGCTCAATAGAGTAGGAGAAGCTTTGGGCACAATAAAAGGAGTCACCGCTATGACTGACGTGACCGGATTCGGTTTGTTGGGACACCTTACTGAGATGTGTGAAGGTAGTGGTGTAAGCGCAGAAATATATTTTGACAAAGTACCTTTGATTTCTGAAATGCTTATTGATTTCATTGAACAAAAAGTTGTTCCGGGAGGCACAGGAAGAAACCTTGTGGCGTATGGACATCACATTATGGTAGCGGATACCTTGAATGAAAATGTTGTCCTCAATATATTGGCTGATCCACAGACGAGCGGAGGATTGTTGATTGCGGTAGACCAGAATTCTGTAGATGATGTGGTAAAAGTGTTAAAAGAATTTGAATTGAGGAAATTTTCTCATCCCATAGGGGAATTGAAAGCTTTGCAAAATCGTTTGATATTTGTAAAGGAACAAAATTAGTTTTATCCATTTATAAATAATTGAATTTAGATCACCGTATTAGATATTTAATGAATAAAGAGAAGTTAAGAGTTTTTACAAAAATCACGGCATTACTTAATTCAAAAGGAATTAATGCTTCTGATACAGACTTCAGCAGACCCTGGGGTGGTTTTTTTGTGATAGATCTCAGAGACAATAGCGCCGACAACTTTATAAATTCATTTTACCCTGAGTTAAA
>JAYTNJ010000316.1:0-2535 GCA_043748345.1 Saprospiraceae bacterium | reverse complement strand
AAATACTGTCTGCATACATCACCTGCGATGGCTCTAAATCCAAAACGCCTTCTACAAAATCAATGAATTTATTTACACTGTCAATGGTGGTAATTGCATTGGGATAATGCTGATGAATGATGGCTAATTTATCCTTCTTTTTCATTCTTTTTCATTTTAACTTTTACAATAATATGTCGTTGAATGGTTCGATTTTAGCAGGAAGATTGGTTTCGTCCATCATTTCTAATATATCTATTTCTATATACCGGCAGATAGTCGAAATCGGTATATCAGTAGAACCATTATCAAAAGGATTTTCACTTGCTTCTCCAATCTGTTCCATAGTCATAAATACCCAGGAAATAAGTACTGAAAAGGGGATGACTAACCATATGCCATAATCACCCAATTTACTCATTTCATTGATCAAGGCAAAAGGTAGTAAAAAGATAAAAAGTTGAACAAAGATTCTGCTAAATAGGCTGTATTGTCTGAATAATGGTGTTGTTTTAATACGTTCGCAACCTCCCTGCAGATTATATAATTCTGCCAGCAATTTAGTCAGATCGCTGTGTTCAAAGTCGTCAATTATTTTTTCTCTTTTTAACTTTGTAACCACTTCAAATTGATATTTTAGTGTATAACTTGCTATATTACCTTTATGCTTTACTCTCTCAAAAATTTCCTTTTTATCAATATGTTCAAAAAGCTCCTCTATGGCAACGTCAAATTCTCTTATTTCATCAGATGCAGATATCGCTTGCTTATGATAGTCTTCTTTGTTGGTTGCCCAGGGAATAGTTTTGCGAAGTTGCAAACGAAGGATATTAATATAGGCAATATGTCGCTTTAGAAAAGCCTTTTGTTTTTCTTTATCTTCAACTAGTGAAATAAATGAAGCAGCTAATGTTCTGCTTGTATTGGTAATGCTGCCCCACAATCGTCTGGCTTCCCAAAGTCTGTCGTAAGCCTGGTTATTTTTGAAACCGACATAAAAAGCCACTGCTGTACCTATAGAAGCTACCGGCAAAAAGGGAATGGCAAGAATATGAAGGTGTAGGAAGTGATATATCAGCACAACAATAGTGCTGAGCAAAAGTGTGCTTATGATGTTTTTTCTACCAAACAGCCATATAGATTCAATGGTGATTTTTTTATTTATGAGCATACCAAATATTATAAAATTAATTTAAAAGATATTTTACAGTTTTCTCTTTCCATTTCTTTATGATAACAGAACGTAAAAGCCACAAATCGTATTTACAAATGGATGCAAAAAAAGAACCAATTTTCGGAATGAAAGTCGTCTTTAATAAAATATTGTATACTCATATCGTGACAAAAAAAAATAATCAATAATACTGACAATTGTACATATGATCTAATGTAACAGTCTGATTTATTGTACCCAATAATCTACGACAAAAACTTTTTCCATGTGAGGTTTCAGCACTTCCTGAAAGGCTTTATGTGCCGGATGCTTTTGATAAACGGATGAATCTTCTTCTGATGAAAAGGTAAGGGTAAAACAATGTGTAAACCCCTGATTCAGATTTTCAGGGCTATTATTTATCCCCCACTCAAAATGCTTAATTTGTGGTATCTGTCCGTATAAATTAGCAAAGGTTTCTGATACTTTCTTGACTTCTGCTTCTGAAGAACTATCTTTAAATTTAAAAATAACAACGTGTCTTAACATAGGCGAAGCAGATTTTTTTTCCTGACAAAAAGCAGTGGCACTTATCAAAAAAAAAGCAAATAATAATAGAAATAGTTTCATGTTTTTATTTTTAAAAAGTAGATAACGTATCATTTAAAATTCATCAGACGTTTCAGATAAAATCTCACCAATCTATTTTTAATTTAGAATGAGCAAATCTAATATTTATAAATGAGTAACTATACAGGTATATTATTAAATTATTTTTTTCTAAAAATGCACCCAGATTTATGTGCATCAAATAATTATATTTTCTTTGCCGGAGTGTAGTATACTATCATCAATTGTCACAGACTATAAAACGAAGGATTATTATTGAAATATTTATTGACGCTAGTCAAAATGTGGCAGTTTGAGGCGAAAGCCAATAAAAATTTATACATTACTCCAACCCGCAAAAGGCAGTGGCATTTTAAAAACCGATTGTCTTTAAAGTATGTTTAAATTTTTATTGCCATATAATCATAATTTTATGGGATTAACCTAAAATTCATAGCATCATTTAGTTCACTAAATTTGTAAATATTTTTATTCTCATAATCATAAAATATTGATTATCATCTCATTACTATTTTAATTTATACTCTTGCTTCAAATTCCATTTGTTTATTTTTACTGTAAAGCAATATTGCATTCATTGATGTGAAGGGAGATCTGCCATCTCAGAGTTCAGGGCAAACTTCCATAGACTGAGTTTTCTGATGAGGGTGAAACCCAGCTTTTCATAAAGGGTTATGGCATGGGTATTACTCCCAGCCACATGTAGATAGGGAATGTTGTGCTCGCTACGGATCATATGGGCTGTATGTGTGATCAGTTGTCTGGCATAGCCC
>JAYTNJ010000315.1:0-1802 GCA_043748345.1 Saprospiraceae bacterium | reverse complement strand
GGCTTGAAGCTGTACATTTTCCAGTCACCACTGAAAATGAATTAACCCAAAAATATTTTAACCAAGGGCTGATTTTAGCGTATGCATTTAATCATGCCGAAGCTGCCAGATCTTTTTATTATGCTTCAAGACTTGATTCGACTTGTGCGATGGCATATTGGGGCTTTGCCTATGTCTTAGGGCCAAATTATAATGGAGGGATGGAAGATGACAATTATGAAAGGGCATTTGACGCTATCCAAAAAGCAAGCCAGTTGTCCGCAAATTGTACTGCCAAAGAAAAAGCGCTTATCAATGCCATGTCAAAAAGGTACTCAGAAAAGCCACTGAAAGACAGAATGGAATTAGATATTGCCTATGCCAACGCGATGAGCAAGGTATTTTTTGATTTTCCTAATGATGCAGACGTAGGAGCATTATACGCAGAATCTCAGATGAATCTTCATCCCTGGGACCTGTGGGATAAAACAGGCAAAATCAGAACATGGACTCCTGAAATTATCAGCACTTTGGAAAAAGTAATAGCATTTAGCCCAAGACATCCGGGGGCTCATCATTTTTATATCCATGCTATTGAAATGTCATTTGAGCCACAAAAAGGAATACGTAGTGCACAATTGTTCGATGATGGCCTGGTATCAGGTGCAGGTCATTTATTGCACATGCCGTCGCATATATACATCAGGACAGGAGATTATCATAAAGGAAGTCTCTCCAATATAAAAGCTATCGAAGTAGATAGCGGGTATGCTACCGCATGTAATGCCCAGGGTGTCTATCCTCTGGCCTACTTCCCACACAATTATCACTTCCTTGCGGCAACTGCCACATTGGAAGGTAATAGTAAATGGGCCATTTACGCGTCTAATAAGGTATCTGCCCACTCCAATCCGCAATTGATGAAGGAGCCTGGGTGGGGTACGATCCAACACTATTATTGTATTCCATATTATGTGAATGTTAAGTTTGGAAAATGGGAAGAAATTTTAAAAATGAATAACCCTGATACTACTCTCCACTATCCACAAGCAATCAGGAATTATGCCAGAGGGATGGCTTTTATTGGGTTAAAGGATTTAAAAAGTGCTAAAGCTGAATTGATATCTTTAGAAAATTACGCAAAAGATCAAAGTCTCAAAGAACTTACTATTTGGGATATCAATTCGGTAGATGTCCTTGTCCAAATTGCTTTCAAAGTATTAAAAGCAGAAATTCTTGCCAGTGAATCTGACTTCAACACAAGTATTAAATTACTGAAGGAAGCAGTTGAAATAGAGGATGGCTTAAATTATAACGAACCTCCGGATTGGTTTTTTTCTATAAGGCACCATTTGGGATCTGTTCAAATCGCTGCCGGAAAATACAAAGATGCCATTAAAACCTATGAGGATGATTTAAAAAGATTGCCCAAAAACGGGTGGGCAATCCACGGGTTAAAACTAGCCTATGAAAAATTAATGGATAATAAAAAATCAAAGGAAGCAGAACAATTACTAAGTTCTGTTTGGTCTACGGCTGATGTTGAATTATATGGTTCAAAAGTAAAATGAAAATATGGCTTTTGTACTTTTTAATGGGTATAACAAACTTAAAAATACTCAATAATAGCACGCCTCTATATTTCAAACATTAGTTGCGTTTAGGCGTAAATCATGTAAATTGGATTAAAATGCATCTCATTTGTTCAAACTCATGAGTTGTGCGGCAATATTTTATAATTTTACGAAAAATAATTTTAAACATACTCCAAACATCGGATGACCATATGTGTAAAACAAATTACAAAAATGTGAAATTTTTGC
>JAYTNJ010000314.1:0-6790 GCA_043748345.1 Saprospiraceae bacterium | reverse complement strand
TACCTCCGAAAAATTATTGACAAAATTGAGTGGGTTCTGAATTTCGTGGGCGATACCTGCAGTGAGTTCTCCCAGACTTGCCATTTTCTCGGATTGGATCAGTTGGGATTGGGTGGATTTTAGTTGGATGAGTGTATGTTGAATTTCTTCTTTTTGCTGGACTACTTCAGCTGTCCTTAAAGCCACTTTTTGCTCTAATATCCGATTTTCAGAAATGATTTTTCTTGACTGATACTTGATAAAACCCCAGATGCTGACCAAAAACAATCCAGCAAAAATCATATACGCCCACCACGTCTTCCACCAAGGCGGAGTAATAGTGACTTGAATACTTTTTTCTGAAGTGATGCCACTAACTCTGTTGGTAGTTTTGATTTTCAAAGCGTATTTACCGGGAGGCACATTAAAATAATAGATCTTTTCTTCCCCTTTGGTTTGACGCCACTCTTTATCATAGTTTTCCAGTGTATAGAATATTTTTTGTTCGTCATCACTTCGAAAATCAATGGCAGCAAAACTCATAGAAAAGGAGTTTTGAAAATATTTGAGATGGAGTCGATCCATTGTCAGTACCGACTCCTTGATAATACCATTTGGTTTGGGGGTTTGCAGTTCGCCATTTAACCAGAAATTGGTACAATAGATAATGCTACTATCTCTGAAAGTTATCAATTTTCTTGGATAAAACGCATAATATCCCTTGTCGTTACCAATATAAAATTTCCCTGACTTAGAGCTATACAGGCACCTGATGGGTTCACTTAATGAGATACCATTGTCTTCATCAAAAACAACCATAAAATCCCGCAAATGGTTGATTTTACATATCCCACTCTCACCAATCGTCCAAATGTTATTATCCTCATCCGGACAAATAGATCCCGCATTATTGATATACAAGCCTGAATTGCCATCATGTAAAAAGGAATATTCATCTGATTTCTGATCCAACAACATGATACCGGCACCGGAAGCAACCCATAGCAAATTGTTATTATCCAAATATATATCCCAAGTATTATTTATATCATTAAGGTAAGTTTTATATTGATTATTTTTTGGGTTAAAACGTACCAATCCGTTATTTGAGCCATATAAAATCCATAAGTTTTGATCTTTGTCTGAAAGGATTTTTTCAACAATTGCATATGCCGATTTATCCTCATTGGATAAGTTGGTCAGAGATTTAGTAAATTTTCCGGTTTTTCTTTCAAAAAACAACAGACCATCCCCAAAGGTACCTATCCATAAATTATAATCCCCGTCTTCATAAATGGCCAAGACCGTATTATCGCTAAATCCTTTTTTCAATTCGGGATTATACATATAGCGGGTGCTGGTACCCTTTGTTTTGTCGAATCTGAATAAACCATTAGCGGTGCCCAACCATAGATATCCTTCGTGATCCTGAATGACGGTGTTGATTATATCGCTGTTGATACTCTCCTGGAGAAAAACGGTCTCTTTTAAACTTTTTACATCTTTCCGAACAAGCCCTTTATTTGTTCCAAACCAAAGTGTACCATCAGAATCTTCCAAAATACAATTTACACGTCCCTTATTTTTAAGTTCATAATGGGGTATGAGATTATTAAAAAGTTCGACTTTATAAAGGCGGTTGGTTTGAGTTGTAATCCAGACCTGGCCTTCTGGAGTAGCACAAACAGCCCAGGAACTAATATCAGGAAAAGCATTGGTTTTGTCTGTCATATTGCCCGACCGGGTGACCTGTTGGGTGGCCAGGTCATAACGGGTAATACCATTTATCATAGTTCCAATCCAGATATAACCAGTGATGTCTTCCGTGATAAAAGTAATATGGTCAGTGTAGTCGGACGGTGGAAGGCGACTTAATTTCTCCGGCTGAGCAGGGTCGTATGTCAGTCTTTGGAATTCTCCGGTTTTTCTGTTCATTAAATGTAATCCATCCCCGCAAGTGCCAATCCAAAAATTGCCTTTGCTATCTTCAAAAATAGCACGAACCTTGTTGTTGATGATGGACTGCTGATTGTGTGGGTCATGTAAATACACTGTAAAATTAGAAGTATTCCTGTTGAATTTATTCAACCCTCCGTTTTGGTCGTTGGCAAAAGGTTGACCGGTTCCGATCCAGAGGGTACCCTCCCGATCTTCATATATCGCCCTGACTTTATCAGAACTCAGACTCTTAGGATTCTTTGGATTATTCCTGAAATGCCGGAATTTTCCTGTTTTTTTATCCAACAGATCCAGTCCCCCGGCTGTGCCCACCCATACATTGCCCAGGTGATCTACCCTGACAGCAGATACAAAATCATCGGCCAGGCTTCCGGGATCATTTTTATCATGTCTGAAGTGTGTAAATGTATTGGTGCCGGGATCAAACCTGTCGAGTCCCATTCCATAATATCCAATCCAGATGATACCGTCAGCATCTTCAAACAGACATTCAGGATAATTACCCCCCATTGAGTTTGGATTTTTTGGGTCATGGGTATACTTGGTTACATGGCTGCCATCATATCGAAAGATACAGCCGTTGGTTTGATCCGAAAGCCAGACAAAACCATGTCTGTCTCTCATCACACAATTTATCTTACCAAATGTGATGCCATCAGCACCTTTGATCAGATTAAATTTTAGCTGTCCGGTTTGTGCTAAACACGCACTTATTGAAGCGGTAAATAGAAGCAAAAAAAGTGTATAGGTGATGACTTTCATATTTTAATGTTTCTGAAAGGGTAAGGTAATGATAAACTCTGAGCCAACTCCATTTGTACTTTGCACATCCATTGTGCCACCATGCGCCTTTACAATATCGTAAGACAAAGATAACCCTAAGCCTGTGCCCTGCCCGGTAGGCTTGAATTTATACCAACTCATGGAAGTTATATTTTTCATCATAAGCTATGTTGAATGCCTGTAATAATTCAATATATTCATCTCTGAAAGTTTTTGATTGGTGGTGGTTTTCTTGATATAAAATATATTTATAAACTGCATCAATATGTGATTGGCTATAAGAAAAAACACCATATCCTTCCTGCCATTCAAAACGATCCAAAGTTAGTTTATTATCATTAAAATATTTTGAAGATTTTGATTTTACTGTCTTCATTAATTCAGATATAGAAACTGAAGGTTTTAAACCCAAAAAGCAATGAACATGGTCTTCAACACCGCCTACAATGATCGTTTTGCAATGGGTTTCATTAATCAGGTTACCTATTACGGCAAAAAGATCAGGTCTCCATTTTGAATGCAAGACAGCATTTCGGTATTTGACCGCGAAAACGGTTTGGAGATAGACTTGGTGGTAAGTGTTGGCCATATTTTACTTCATTATTTTATATGTGACGAGCCTACGGCTCTCAAAGTTATTTATTTTTTTATCTCAACGGATTAAAATCCGTTGTTTCAATATTGACCGATGCTACGCATCTATTTAGCTTATCAGAGCCTTAGGCTCGAAACATCTTATAACCACGGATTTTAATCCGTGGTATATACCAGAAACAAATAAAAAGTGCTGTAGGCACGTCTCATTTATAATAAACCTTTTTGCCTTCACAAGGGTAATGAGATCACAAACTCACTTCCTTCCCCTTCCTTTGTCTCCACTTTCAACTCCCCACCATGGGCCTTCACAATATCATAAGCAAGTGATAAACCCAAACCCGTTCCCTGGCCAGTAGGTTTTGTATTGAAGAAGGGCTGGAAGATCTTGCCTTTGATAGCGTTGGGGATACCGTTGCCGTTGTCTTTAATGGCTATTAGTAGTTGGCGGTTGAGTGCAGTATCCAAAATAGTTACCTGTTGTCCTTTTGAAAAGATGGGTAGCAGCAGCAAGCAAAATTTTAAAAACATTTTCATCATTTAGTCAGTTGGTATTTGAATAATAAATGTGGGTCAATGTGTTATTCAAGTTTATGCTTTTTCAAATAAGTTATACATCGTTACCTCGCTGTCAATTTCTTCAAGGTAATACTTGTTTTGCAAAGCTGGATAAGTAGTAAATAGCGTTGTAAATACAGCCTTTTTAGTTGCAGTAGCTTGCTTAAAAACACTCTTTTTGAGTCGCAAGAGTTCAGTATTGGCTTGGGTAAGAGCATAGTTCTCTTTAGTAAACTTGGCTTCACAAATGTGAATGATTTGGTCGGCTCGATCAATCACCATGTCTATTTGTGTGCCAGGCAGTACGTCATCACCTTTAAATTTCCATGAACTATGCTTCGTAAAAACGCCACTTATGCCCAAAGAAGATTTGATTTGCCTAGTGTGCATCATACAAATATTCTCAAAGGCATAACCACTCCAGGCAACATAGCTGCTTTGATTCGACAACTGCTCCCAAATTTTGTGAGCAACCCCTTTATTTGGTTTGATAAATTTGAGATAGAAAAGCGAATATAAGTCGGTAAGTTTATAGACTGCGTCCTTTTTTTTATTGATAAATGGTTGAAAATGAGAAATAAAATCACATTCTACCAATTCTTCTAAAGTATTTGTTAGTGAGCCTTCGGCTATTTGGGTTTTGAATGCCAGATCGTTGCGTGTCATCCCTTGTGGATGTGCAGCAAGTGTTTCTACGACTTTGATGTGGTGGTCAGCATTTCGGAAGAGCGCATGGTACAGCTGCCCATACTCACTATTCAACAGTCCCGACGGCGCAAAGCAAATATCATCAATCAGTTGAGTAGCGCTTTTCCCCTTGACAATTTCTTTTAGGTAAAACGGAATTCCACCCATGACCATGTAGAGTTCAAGTATTTGGTATTGAGGGAGTTTTACGTGTAGGCTTTCGAGAAAAATGGCGGTTTCGTGCAGATTAAAAGGCATCAGTTTGATTCGTTGGGTGATACGATTGTACAATCCTCCTCTGGCATTGATAAGGTTATTGCGAATCCACGAAGTAGCCGAGCCACAAGCTATGAGCAGGATATTATCCATTTTGGAAACGTGCTGATTCCAAAAGAAATCAAGAGCTGAAATGAAATCTGATTTTGGCGTATCTAACCACGGCATTTCGTCAATAAAAACTACGTGTTTGGTAGTTTTTGGTGGCAATTCTGACAAATAGGCAGATAAATAGTCAAAAATATCATACCAGGATTTAGGAGGGATGGTCTTTTTTTGTGCTTGTGTTCGATGGACGTATTCAGAAAAAAAATGCTGAATTTGTTGCTCTTTCGACCCTTCTTTTGTTCCTGAAATCTCAAAAACAATGTCATTTTTCAGATATTGACGAATCAAGAAAGTCTTGCCAACCCTACGCCGACCAAAAAGTGCTAAAAATTCTGATTGCCTGGATTGCAGAATTTTATCCAGTTTTTCTTTTTCTTTCTCTCTACCGATCAATGTCGCTGCCATGAATATATTTAATTTTTTATGAGAAAACAAGGTAAATATAATCATTTATTTATGATTATAAAACTTATATTGTGAGAAATATATTATTTTTATTAACTTTTCTCATAAAATTTTTAAAATGGGTAACTTCAAAACAAACGTACAACCCAAGCCTTCAAAACTTTCACATTCAATCGTCCCACCATGTGCCTTCACGATATCATAAGCCAATGAAAGCCCTAAGCCTGTCCCCTGCCCCGTTGGTTTGGTTGTAAAGAATGGCTGGAAGATTTTGTCTTTGATAGCATCGGGGATGCCGGAACCGTTGTCTTTTACAGCTATTAGCAGTTGGGTGTTAGCTGTTAGTTCGGTAGTAACGGATACAGTAGGTACATAATCTGACTCGTCTTTTTTGCTCCGTTCGTTGACAGCGTAGAAAGCATTGGTGATGAGATTGAGGAGCACTCTGCCGATGTCTTGCGATACCACGTTTATTTCTGGTAGTGTAGCATCAAAATCTGTTTCCAATGTTGCATTAAAATCTTTATCCTTCGCTCGCAGACTTTGATATGCCAGCTTTAGGTATTCATCAGCAAGTGCATTGATATCTGTCGGTTCTTTTTTGCCTGTGCTAATCCTAGAGTGCTCGAGCATACCTTTGACGATGCTGCTGGCGCGTTTGCCGTGGTGGTTGATTTTTTCCTGGTTACTTTTAATATCTTTTGTCAGATCAGCTATTAAATCTCTGTCAAGCTCTGGTTTTCTAATTTCATCGTCCAATTCATCCGCTAAATCAACCGAGAGTTCTGAAAAATTATTCACAAAATTCAACGGGTTTTGAATCTCATGGGCTATGCCTGCCGTTAGTTCTCCAAGGCTTGCCATTTTTTCAGATTGGATGAGCTGGGCTTGGGTGGATTTAAGATTGGAAAGGGTGGTTTCCAAAACTTTGTTTGTTTTTTGCTTTTGTCGGTTGTTTCTATAAAGAACAATAGCAACAATTAGAAATAAAGCGACTCCTCCGATCAAGCCCCGTTGACGTAGGTTATTTCGGTAGGCAATTGCGGCTGCTTCAATTTCGGTTTGTCTTTCCTGTTCTTGCATTGTGGCAGACTGGAGCTGCTGGAATTTTTGTACGCCATACAAACTGTCTTTTGCTGCTGAAGCCATCTGATAATACATAACCGCTTCTTTGGGGTTTTCTTCTGCATAGAGCTCTGCCAATAAACTGGAGGCAGTCAGTATCCTGTTTGTGTAAGAAAGCCTTTTTCCCAATTCCAATCCCAGTTTTGCATAATAAATAGCTGAATCAGGCTGATTTATCTCCTTGAAAAGCAGGGCAATTGCGTTACTGGCCGTAGATGCTTCTCTTATAGAATTTTCAGCCACCGCCGCCGTCAAACTTTTTTGCAAGTATATCAGGGCTTGCCTTGGCTCACCTCTTTTCTTTTCTAATTCTCCC
>JAYTNJ010000313.1:0-8518 GCA_043748345.1 Saprospiraceae bacterium | reverse complement strand
TTGAAGAGCAAATATATAAATTATCTGTAAACTAGTTTTTTTCAGAGACTTATAATTTGCTCTTTTTTAATGTTTTATGTTTTTACCCCGAATTGCTGTTATTTGGAAAATAATAGCATTTAAGTTGTCAGCTGTTTTCTGGTGCAACAACTACTTCAATCATTTCTTGCTGATTGAAATATTTTTGGGCAGTATCCAAGAGAGTTTCTGATGTTACAGACAGTAATTTGTCACAAAATGTTAAAAAATCTTCAGGCTTTTTGCCAGTAAGTATCATACTTCTGGCTAGTGAAGACACATTGAGAGGCCCATCCAGCATATTCATAAATGTACCCATCAGGTAGTTTTTAACCATAGTAAGTTCCTTAATACTTACCT
Organism: Saprospiraceae bacterium; assembly: GCA_043748345.1. Taxonomy (GTDB): domain Bacteria; phylum Bacteroidota; class Bacteroidia; order Chitinophagales; family Saprospiraceae; genus OLB9. The sequence continues at coordinate 8,140 of JAYTNJ010000313.1, read as the reverse complement.
TTTCCTGTTTCAGCACTTCCATCTGATGGTTGACTTCTGTCAGTATTGGTGCCACATATTCGGGTGCTGCCTCAGTGCTTACGTAAAAACATCCGTCATGCAACAACTGATCCGTATTACTTGTAATATCGTAAGTATAACCCTTGTCTTCTCTGATACTCATCATCAATCTCGAACCGAAGTATCCTCCGAATATGACATTAAGAAGAAAAAATGCAGGGTGATCAGTATGATCTTTATTAAATAAATGACGACCGGTTTTAATGGCACTTTGATGTTCGTTTTTGCTCGAAAGTGTAATTTTTCTACCAGACTGATCGGGTATTGAGAAATTAAATTCTTTATGTTTTGATATCTTTGCTTCAGACCCAAAGAGTTCAGCTACTTGTTTTCTGATACTATCTGTGATTTTACCACTCAAAAAGATAAAACAATTATCACTGCCATAATACTGTGAATAATGATTTTTGACGATGTCACTGTTTAGCGCAGCATAGTCAGATTCCGTACTATTATATCCGTACGGGTGATTTTTTCCAAAAATCTCTTCTGTGATATGCCGGTATGTGATTACTTCATTTTTTGAAAGTTCTTCTTTGAGTTTCTGAATGTTTAAGAGTTTAAATTTTTCTACTTCGTCATCAGGAAACAAAGGGTAATAATACATGTCATGAAGGATAGGAATAGCATTGGTGCATTGTTTAGTAAGGGCAAATAAGGTGCTGTAAGAAAAATCCATATTGGAAGCAGTTTTTATACTTGAGCCGTAAAAGTCTATTTCTTCAGAGAGTTGGGCTGAATTTTTTGAAATGGTGCCATCCTTTAAAAGAGAAGAAACCGCTCTGCTGGCCAAAGGCACGTCTTCCTTCGTTCTTCCAGCGGCATGAAAAATTTCAAATTTTACGATTTCCTGACTACCCAGATTTATTTCACACACTCTGACACCATTAGACAATGCATAAATTTCAAATTCGGGAAGTAGTAATTGATGGATATTAGATATCTCAGGGCCCTTTTTGCGGTTAATCATATATAAATTTAGTCACAAAGGTATAAACAAATATTTTAATTCTATCTTAACTTACATTTATAGCAGCATTTCAATTTTTTATATGTTTTTGATTAGTGTATAATAAAATCATCTTATAAAATCTCCGTTTTCGACTGAAAAAGTATTTATTTTGCGCTCTTTTTAAGATTTATTGAATGAGCAATCAGTGGAAAGACTTTTTATCAGATAGCAAGAGAGCAATGCTTTTTGTTTTTCTGGTTATGTCAGGATTTGTTATTACCTCTTTATTCACAAGATTTATGATCTGGAATGAGGGAAGGCCTGGTTTTACCTTTGATGATCCTCTGATTAAATGTTTACATCCTGTCAATTTAAGTAGGTTTACTATGTCACTGACGCTCATTCCGATATTTATTGGTATGGTTTTAATATTTAGGAAGCCCGCAGGAGCGGTATATTTTTTTTTTGGTGTCATTATTATTTGTTCGTTAAGGACTATTACTTTGTACTTGATACCTCTCGAACCACCGCCTGGTATAATCCCACTAACTGATCCGGTCATTGAAAAGTTGTTTTATGGAAATAATGTCCTTCTTAAAGATTTGTTTTTTTCAGGCCACACTGCAAATATTGTAATCATAGGACTGCTTTCTGATTCAAAACTGTATCGAAATTTTATGTTCCTATGCGCTGGAGTTGTAGGTTTATTTCTGATATGGCAGCATGCCCATTATTCAATAGATGTTATTGCAGCTCCTTTTTTTGCGTTACTGGCATATAAAATGTGCATATTTACAGGCAACAAAACCTTGCTCAAAGAATGTACAAGTTTTCAGTGTCATGGCAGTATTTCCGGAAGATATCAAAGGCTTGACAAAGTAACCTGAATCAATATATGATTATAACCACACTTTACAACCTTCGGTGCAGTTGGTGCATATATCAATCTGATCACGCCCTTTCAGCAGTGAATACCTGAAGTTTTTATAACTTTCCCCATGCCATATTTCTCTGAATTTTAATTCTCTGAGGTCCCCGAGCCTGTGTAAGGCATCTTTATCAAAACAACAAGGTACGACCAATCCATCCCAAGTGATCACGCATGCATGCCAGAGTTTCCAGCAATGGTTAAGCAACTCATTTTTTACCTTGTATGTACCGTCGTCCTGTTTTACATATCTGGAATACTTACTTATCGTAGGTATTAGATCATTTCCATATTTGTAATCATACACCTGAGCTGTTTTTAGTTTTACCTCATCGATTCCTATTTCTTTTGCCAATTTGTAAATATCAGATATCTGATGCTCATTAGGCCTTACGACCAAAAACTGAAAGATAATATGTGGTGTGTCTGATCTGATTTCTTTTTTCCATTTGACGACGTTCCGTGCTCCTTGTAAAACAGTTGCGAGATTACCTTCTTTACGATAGTTTTCATATACTTCCTGCGTTGTACCATCGACAGAAATAATCAACCTGTCCAGACCTGACTCAATAGTTTTTCGGGCATTTTCGTCATGTAGGAAGTGCCCGTTTGTAGAAGTGATGGTGTAAATTCCTTTATCTACCGCGTATCTTACCATATCCAGAAATTTTGGGTTGATATAAGGTTCTCCCTGAAAATAAAAAATCAGATAAATCAAATCTTTATATAAATCTTCAATTGTTTCTCTAAAAAAATCTTCTTTTAGATTTCCGGTTGTACGGGAAAAGTTTCTCAAGCCGGAGGGGCATTCGGGACAACGGAGATTGCATGCCGTCGTAGGTTCTATAGATATGGTCATGGGTGTGCCCCATTGAATAGGTTTTTTCAGCCATTTAGTGATATGATAGGAGATATATAGCTTCAAAGCATTGCTAACTCTTCGAAAAGTCAACTTTTTACTGAAACCGACAACATCTCTTACATACATATGGAAGCCATTATTTCTTTTTTTGATATATTCTTACATAATCCACCACCATAGACTGAGGAAATATACTATCGTCAATTCCTTTGCTGGCACCCCAATACCCTCCTACAGCAATGTTTAATATAAGATGAAATCTTTTATCAAAAGGCCAAGTTTTATATCCCGTCTGAGAGTCAAACATAGAAAAATATTTTTTACCATCTACCGTCATTATCAACTTTTTTTCTTCCCATTCCATGCCATAAATATGAAAATTATTTTCTGCATCGGGTATAAAAATAGATTTTGTATTTTGAGATCCCAAAGCATTTCTATATGCCTCCGTATGAGTTGTTGCAAAAATCGAATCAGGATTATAGCCTACGTGTTCCATGATATCTATTTCACCGCTTCTGGGCCATCCACCATAGACATCATCTGACGGTAACATCCAGATGGCAGGCCAGGTACCCTTTCCGGAAGGCAGCCTTGCCTTAATTTCTATTTTTCCATACGTCCAGTCTCCTTTATTTTTTGTAACCATTCTGGCAGATGTATAATTTGATCTTGATACATCTTCCTTTATGGCTGTGATGATTAGTTGGCCATTCTCTACCTTGGCATTGCGAAGACCGTTTGTATAGTTTTGTGACTCATTATTACCCCAACCGCACAAGTCAGGGCAACCATCTCCCAGATCATATGACCATTTGTTGTCATCAGGATAACCTTCGTAATCAAACTCGTCAGCCCATACTAATTCATAAGGATTGGATTTTTTAAACATTGCACATGAAGTCAGCAAAGAAGCTCCAAGCATTACAAAAAGTATTATTTTGCTCCTATCCATATAATTCATAGTGTATCTGCGTTTTGTCATATTTCATATTAATAAGTAAGTTTGCAACAGCCTCATCTATCATTTTTGTCCAACCACATATATAAAATTGACGTTCAGTATTGATTACATGGTAGTCTTTGAGATAAATATCGTGCACGTATCCAAAATGAAAATCCGGTTTTTCTTCACGGGACAATGCTACTGAATATCTGATGGCAGGTATTTCTTTTACTATCTTTTCAAACTCATTTCTATACAAAATATTTTCTTCTGATCGGGTACCAAAAATAACATGAATTGAACGGAATGATAATTTTTGGGCGATGACGTGCTGGATCATACTTCTGAAAGGGGCTATACCTGTTCCTGTGCATATCATTATGATCTCTTTTGTCAGGTCATCCGGTAAAACAAAACCTCCGTCCGGCCCTTTAAATTTTATTATGGAGCCCAAAATGATGTTGTCAAAAAGATATTTTGTCCCTAATCCATTATCTGATCGGACGATACAGAATTCCAGCAAATTACTCTCATCAGGTCTATTAGCTATGGAGTAACTTCTCCATCGGAATAATCTCTTTTCACTTACGGGAAGATCCATTGTCACAAACTGACCGGGCATAAAATGAAAAACTCCATCTTCTTCGGGAATTTGTACAGTAAATTGCCTGGTGGACACCGACAGCTGTTGAATCCTTACTACTTTCCCATTATACCATTGTACAGGCATGCGATCACTTTATTGAAAAAACAAAATAATTGGATGTGCGTTTTTTATAAGTTAATAAGGGGATAGTATTTTTCTTTTATTACATTCACATGGTGGATGACATGACCGGTAATAGTAAAACCTAAAGCTAGAACCGATATGTCGGACTTAAATATAAAGCCTTCACGCAGTGTATCATCACTATTAAAACTGTTAAATAATGCAATGGTAGACTGTCTTACCACATCAAATTCTGAAAGAAGATCATCGAGTTTTCTTCCAGCCGCATGCGCATTATCGGCATAAACGTTTTCATCAAACCCCGGAAGCACAGTTTTGTCATTCCTTCCGATACGAAGTGCTCTGTAAGCAAAGATCCTTTCTGTATCAATAATGTGCTGAAGAATATCCCGTATGGTCCATTTTCCTGGTGAGTACACAAGATGACCTATTTGTTTCAGCATAGCTTTCTCCTGCATCAGATATTCTATCCCGAATTGGTTCAATGCGTCACTCAAGTTTATATCCGGCACATAGCCTATGTATCTGTCAAAATATTCAGGAAGTTTGGTGATTTGATCTTTTTTCATGGATGATAGGTCTATTTTACATATTTTGTAATAAGTACGTCTATGTGATGCTGAATGTGATGAGCATTCCACATGAGGATTTCTCTCAAAGTCATCTTACCCATAAGGGGGTGAGGTAATAATATAGTATCGAGCTCTTTATCGCTTAATTTTTTTGTCACGTTATTTATTTTCGAATTAAGTTCTGACAGCTTTGATATCCAGATATGTGACTCAGATGATACAGAATCCGGCATTTTTCGGGAAAATGGACCTACTACTCCGGGACCAGCCGCTGCCAGTTTTTCTTCATATCTATGGACAACTTCTTCATAGCTTCTGGATGGTCTGTTGCTGGAGCCAAATTTCCATTTCAAGATAAAATTTGGCAATTTCAAAGCTTTTATTAATGGAGTTTCAGACTGAACAAGATGTATCACATGTTGACCGGCTGTCCATTTACCTTTAGGCTGCACTTCCCAAAATATATCTGGTTGGGCTGAAAAAAGGGCAGTAAGCTGATTTTCTTTTATTTGAAGTAAGTTGATGATTTGGGAGTTGGTCATAATCGAGTTATTTTACTTTTTGTGATACTGTAAAACTACATTTAAATTGTATTATCAAAACTAATATTTATTTTTTGAATACAATCCATTATCCAATACTTTTTAAAATTATTCTTTATTTGCCAGCTGACCACATGCGGCGTCAATATCTTTACCCCTGCTACGTCTTATTGTAACCATTACATCCTGATGTCGGAGATGTCTGGCAAACAGATTTATCCTCTCCTCATCAGCTTTGATGAATTCTGATCCGTCGATGTGGTTATATTCAATGATATTAACTTTTACCGGAAATGATTTGCAGAGTTTTACCAGATTTTTGGCATCGTCGAGACTGTCGTTAAAATTCTGAAATGCTATATATTCATAGCTGATTTTATTGCCCGTTTTTTCATAAAAATATGTCAGCGACTCTATAAGGGCTGCGAGATTATTTTGCTCATTGATGGGCATAATTTCATCTCGCTTTACGTCATCAGCAGCATGTAGTGATAGTGCGAGATTAAATTTTACATCATCATCCGCTAGTTTTCTGATCATTTTAGCTATTCCGGCTGTACTGACGGTAATTCTTTTTGGAGATATGTTCAGACCATATGGTGCTGTCAGCAATGCCACACTTTCCAGCGTGCTACTATAAGCAAGCAAAGGTTCACCCATACCCATATACACAACATTGGTCAGAGGATGGCCGAAAGTTTCTATACATTGCCTGTTGACAAATACGTACTGATCATAAATTTCTGACGCATCGAGGTTTCTCACTCGTTTCATCTGACCTGTAGCACAAAATTTGCAGGTAAGGCTACAACCGACCTGAGTGGATACACAAACAGTAAATCTATTGTCATCGGGTACTGGTATAAGAACTGATTCTATCTTATGTCCATCATGAAGTATAAACCGACTTTTGATGGTGCCATCATTACTATTTTGAATTTTGTCAAGACTGATAGGCAATATTTCAAAACTTTCCTGCAGTTTTATTCGTAATGACTTGGACAGATTTGTCATTTCATCAAATGTTCCGGCAGATTTTTGCCACAGCCATTCATATATTTGTGTTGATCTGAAAGCGGGTTCGCCCATAGCAGTGACAGCCTCCCTGATTTGGTCAGGACCGTATTTTCTGATATCTGTTTTAATAATCATTTCCATGGCACAAAAGTAAAGTAAATACAGAGTAAAATGTTTAAGAATGAGATAATTAATGCACAAGTGTTTGTTTTGAATATTTATTTTCTGGTTTTTCCATTACAAAAAAAGTAATGCTTACTTTTAGAGTTGTAAATCGATTGTATATTTGAAAACTTTACTAAGAATATTTTTATGTCTGATATCTTCATCCCATATATCTGCTCAGCAGCCACCTATCTGCGGCAATAATCCAGTCATGAAATCTTTTTGTACTGATGCTTGTATCATTTGTAATATAGACGGTTTTACAGGTAGAAACAACAGTAATGTTACTGGTCAGGCTCCTCCGGGGTTTTGTACGAGTGTAGTTCATCATATGCAGTGGATAGGTTTTATTGCAGGCACTTCTGAAATCACCATGGAAGTAAGAGTATCAAGTTGTACCCTTAACTCTGGTCTCGAAATCGGATTGTATGAAAGTTTGGATTGTAATAGTTTCAGACAGGTCAGCGATTGTGATACCGATGTGAGACCCAATACTACGAGAGTTTTCAAAAATACTGTTCCCCTTACTGTCGGTCAATATTATTATTTTGTCATGGATGGTAGTGGTAATGATATATGTGACTGGAGTATAAAGGTAACAAAAGGATCCACAAGGGTATTACCTCTGACCATTTCTCCTCAGATCTCAATACCTGAAAAAGTCTGCCAGAACGAAGAGTTTGAAATGATGACGCCAGGAGTCATTGGTGCAGCTTTTTATAACTGGACAATAGATGGCGCAGTAGTGAAAAATGGTAAAAAGGTCAATCATATATTAGGCAAATCTGGCACTTATAAGATATGTCTGGACGCTTCCAATGTCTGTGACAAAGCACCAACCACCTGTACTACCCTCGAAGTGCTGCCAACACCTATGGGTAAAGTTAATCAGCAGGTATGTTTTGGGGAATGTTACTTGTATCAAGGTAATAAGTATTGTGAATCAGGAAGTTATGAAGTAAGGCTATCTGCTGCCAATGGATGTGATAGTATTGTGACTCTTGACCTTACAATTGATGTCAAAATAACGTCATCTACCTCAGTCAACATATGTGAAGGGGATACACTCAAAATCGGAAACGGAAGTCTTTCTAAGGGTGGAAAACATACGGTAATCGTTCAGAATCAGGAAGGATGCAATATATATCTTGAGGTTAATCTGAAACTCATTGTTTGTAATATCAAAGCTAGCCCTATATCCATTTCTGTAATTTGTAACGGGGAGAATACAGGTCAAATCAGATTTAAAGTCGATGCTGGAACACCGCCTTTTGTGTATTCAGGATTTAAAATAGAAAATCCATCTATTACATTTAAAGGATCATTTAATGATGTTAACATGTATGAATCGATCTCAGGAGTAGAT
>JAYTNJ010000312.1:0-16623 GCA_043748345.1 Saprospiraceae bacterium | reverse complement strand
TACCACATTGCCCCAGCGAAGTTTTGGGTATAATCCAAGATATTATAGCGGGATTATGAAGGAAAACTATAATATTCCGGTAGCAAAGGGTATGTTTATGCGGACTGATTACAAAGACTCAATGTATCAGTTGATTTATAGAAGTAATTTAAGAGGGAAAGATAATTATAAATATAGTGATCTTGGATTTTATCTGATGCAACAGGTAATTGAGAATCAATCCGGTAAATCTCTGGACGTTTTTGCAAATGAGACATTTTATAAGCCTTTAGGTTTGACACATACCGGATATTTACCTTTACTCAGACAACTCATTTCAAATATTGCACCTACGGAAGTAGATGGGTATTTTAGGCTACAAACCTTAAAAGGTAGTGTTCATGATATGGGCGCAGCCATGTTGGGAGGTGTAGGTGGACACTCAGGTCTATTTTCAAATGCAAAAGAAATGGCAATTATTATGCAAATGCTTTTAAATAAGGGAAGCTATGGAGGGGAACAGTACTTAAGTCCTGAGATTATAAATACCTTTACCACAAGGCACGAACGATCTTCAAGAAGGGGTTTGGGTTTTGATATGAAAGAACTTATACCATCCAAATCAAAAAGCACGTCTCATTTAGCGCCTCCTTCCGTTTTTGGTCACACTGGATTTACAGGAACTGCTGCTTGGGCGGATCCCCAAAATAATATTGTTTATATATTTTGTGCTAACAGGACATATCCCGGAAAAAACAATCAGACATTCAACAATAAGGATTACAGAATTAAAATACAATCTTTGATATATAAAGCGTTGGAAGGATATACTGATTACTACTATCTGTAGATTCTGCCTACCAATTTTTTTATATTACGCTTTTTTGATCCTTTTAGAATAATATTTAGGATTTACGACCAGCAAACCAAAGGATTCTCCTTCTTCTTTATTAATTTTTGAATGATGAGCTCCGTGCGCTCTCAATATTGCCCTGCTATATCTTGAATCAAGCTGGCGGAACCATCTAAACCTCTGGTGGATATATACATCATGGATGAGAAAGTAAATAAGGCCATAAATAGATATTCCGATGCCGATGAACAAAACCCATCTGTATTCGACTATAGAACCTAATATGTAGCAAGCCATACTAGGTAAAGCAAAAACAAGAAAAAATAAGTCATTTTTTTCAAAAAAACCATCTTTTTCAAAATGCGGTTTATGGTGATCTTCGTGCCAAATCCACAGCCAGCCATGCATTAGATATTTATGGGCAGACCAAGCCACAAATTCCATTATGAGAACAGTTATTATAATAATGATAATATATAACCAAATCATCTTTAAATTTCGTTTATTTTACAAATAACAATGATATGCGTAAAAGGATTAAAAACAGATGTTAGAAAAAATTGTAAATAATTTGTGTTTTTAAACTTTTACTGCATTTTTAAAGAGTTGGTTCATTATGATTTGAAATAAAAAAAGGGATTAAAACAGAAGTCTTAATCCCTTTTTATGTAAATATGTTACAAAATTATTATCTCGAAAGTATAATAATACTGCCTGGAGGCAATCCTTTATTCTCATCAATATTATTGATGCTAATCAAATCTGCCAGAGGTATATTCTTTGATTCAGCAACATCTGCCAATGATTCTTTTTTACCAAGTTGATAAAGTTTCATTCTTTCTCTTCCCGGTAGCAAGCCTTTGGATAGATTTTTCAGCATACTGGTATCTTTAAGGTTATCCCTTACTATAGTAAATTGTCTACTCAAAAAATTAATATAATCTTTTGAAGTCCTTTGCACCATAACTATTTCAGTCTCGGTTGTTTCTGTACTTGGCCTTTTCATGGATAACGGGCTATAAACAAGGTTTTGAACTGAGCTGAATCGCTGGATATAGGCGGACATTTTATGATCAGGAAGGGTAATTAAATTATACTCCCCATCTTCAGGTGCCGGAATATAATCCTTAACATAGACAGGATTTAAATATTTAATCAGATCAAAATCAATATCAAGAGCTTTCCCTAGTTTCTTAAGGTCTGTCTTTTCATACACCTTAAAAGATGCTGTGTACTTGATATCATCCGATATTTCCCGTGGATTTAGATCATGCAGATAATAATAATTCATCAAATATGCAGCTGCAATAAATCGTGGTATGTACTTTTTGGTTTCTTTTGGTAAATACCCAACAATAGCCCAGTAATCCTTACTTCCTCCTGCCTGTTTAATAGCTTTATTAACTCTACCTGGACCGCAGTTATAAGCTGCCAGTGCGGTAGTCCAGTTACCATAAGTTTCATAAAGTAACTGTAAGTAATCTGTGGCTTTTTCTGTGGCTTTGATGATATCTTTACGCTCGTCAATATGCTTATTTACTTTCAAGTCGAAAAAATTAGCTGTACCTTTCATAAACTGCCACATTCCGCAAGCACCCTGATTTGACTTAGCACTAGGTAGTAGTGCAGATTCAATCACTGCTATGTATTTTAATTCGTCGGGAAGGTTTTTTTCCCTTAGTACGTTTTCGATGAGCGGAAAATAAAGTGAAGACCGTCCCAGGACTACCTCACTATCTTCTCTCCAGCTTTCTACGGTAAGTTTGATTTGCTTGATTACTTCTTCAGTAACCCTTACATCGACAATGGTGTTAAGATTTTCGACTCTTTTTATGATATCTGCATTATAGGGGGATCTTGAAAATGCTGAAATCAAAGTAAAATTTGTCAAAAAAAACACCATCACATAAGTTTTTGTGATAATATTTAATATGTTCATGGTAACAATTAAAAATGTGTTTATGGGTTTAAAAAAAAAATTATTTAATTCACCTTTAGGTTTTCAAAATTTGAATCTAAAGATGTGTGTAAATAACTTCAGGGCGTAAAGGTAGCATTAAAAAGACTATACAAATCAGGCAACTACACTTGTTAACAAATTATTATCTGTAATTAACTCTTTTCCAAGTATTGTGCCAAACTATATTTTGCATCTTAAAATGGGTGTTTACCCTTTGTTTAATATAGGGATAAAACCTGAATTTAAACGTCATTACTTTGGCATTATTGCTGAATAAAGTGTTAACGAATTTTAATGAAGTTCAATTTTATCCTTTACTTTGGTATAAATTTTCTTATTATACCGTAGGTGACGGTCAAATTAAAAAGACTTTTTATCTAATTTTTTTCTGAAAATATAAAATTAATGCATCAACCGACAGATTTTCCTGAATACCTGAATCCATATTTTTGAGACATACCACCTCCTTTTCTCTTTCGGTGTCTCCTATGATGGCTACATAGGGCACTTTTCTGGCATTTGCGTATGACATCTGCTTTTTCATTTTTGCCGGCTCAGGATACAGATCACAGGCTATCCCCGATTTCCTGAGTTTTGAAACGACTTTGAAAGCGTAATAATGGCTTTCTTTGTCAAGTGCTATCAGGAGGACTTCAATATCTTTTTGGACATCATCTGGAAAAAGATTGAGTTCTTCCATAACATCATAGATTCGTTCGGCTCCAAAAGAGACCCCTACTCCTGATACACCATCCAGACCAAAAACTCCGGTAAGGTTGTCATATCGGCCGCCGCCGCCTATACTTCCCATACTGAAGCCCGGATAGAAAGTAGTATCAACTTTGACTTCAAATATACATCCCGTATAATAATTAAGTCCTCTCGCAAGAGAAATATCAAAGTTTAATTCAGGTATAGTCCCATCAAGATATTGTAAAACAGTTTGTATTTCTGAAATTCCTTTGCTCCCTACTTCCAATTCTTTACATGCTTCTTTTAACATCCTAAGGTTTGTTGTGCCGAGAAGATTCAGTACTATTTCTGCCTGACTTACGCTTATGCCACGATCTGTCATCTCTTTAATGACACCACTTTTACCTATTTTATCCAACTTATCTATGGCTATGGTCATTTCCATAAACTTGTCTGTAATTCCAGCGGCTTCAGCGAGTCCAAAAAGGATTTTGCGGCTATTTATATGAATTTTGACCTTTATTCCCAGTTTTCTGAATACTTCAGCATAAATTTGTACTAACTCTGCTTCATACATGAGTGAGTCCGAACCTACCACATCCACATCACACTGGAAAAATTCCTGATATCTTCCCCTTTGCGGACGGTCCGCACGCCACACTTGCTGGATCTGATATCTTTTGAACGGCAGGTTTATTTCATTTTGATTCATAACGACAAATCTGGCAAATGGTACGGTCAGATCATATCTGAGTCCTCGTTTAGAAATGGATGGTAATATTTTATTAGAGTTCAGGTTTGCTAAGGCATCTTTGTCGGCTCCTGTGAGAAAATCTCCGTTATTGAGCACTTTAAATAGCAGCCTGTCCCCTTCTTCACCATATTTTCCGGTGAGGGTAGAAAGATTTTCCATAGTAGGTGTCTCTATGGGAAGATATCCAAAGGTCTTAAAAATATTTTCAATAACTGAAAAAATAAATTTTCTCTTTATCACCTGAACCGGTAAGAAGTCTCTGGTCCCTTTGGGTATGGATGGTTTCATAATGACAGATTTAATGATGATATTCTGATCGAATACAAAGTAAAGTAAATGAGTGCGCAAAGATATAAATATTTAAAATATCATAATTGTATTTACATAAGCCGCTTTACTAAAGAGGTAATCCCGTGATTTTTTTACCTTTACTCTCTGAAAAAGTCGGATTTATGCATATAATAAGATTGGTGATCGTATTATTTTTTATTTTTAATAATGTACCACTCTCAGCGAGACATTTTAATAATAAGAGCATTGATACTTCGGGCATGAAAGCTGATACGGGTTCATACAAAGTAAAATGGCTTTTGAATGATAAAGAAAAAAACTCCAGAGTGATTAGTTGGGCCTTATTTCCTGCCTTTAATGACAATGATGGATTTATGTCAGGATTTTCTTTCACAAATAGCACTTATGAAAATCCACAGAAATTGAGCTTTGCGGTAACTCCTATCTACTCCATTAAAAATTTCAGACTTTTAGGGCAGGTTTGGGTTAATTATGACCATTTTCAAACGCAAGGCGCTTTATCAAGGATAAGTTACAGAGCCGGAGTTAAGTCTTTTGACTTTAATTCAAATGGAAAATTTGACTATTGTCAAAGATATACCCGTATAGATCCTTCTATTACGTTTCATTTCAGACATACATCATCGTCTGAAAAACATTCCCAAATTTACCTTAAGTCTTATTTTATTTTAGAAGACGATGCTATTTTCAATAATGGAGTGTACAGTGGACTGGATTCGAAGAATAATTATATTCAGAAAATAGAATATAAAATAGATGTGACTGATGAATTACAATCATCGGAGATAAAATTAGCGCTTGAATATCAGGCTTATGCATCAGAAAACTACCTGAAAATGACTGCAATTGCTGATCAGAGATATTTATATGCTCCTAAAAAGAATCTTTTTTTCAGATTTTTTGCATCTGGTTTTATACTTAATACGCAGCGGACTTCGGGAAGCTACCAAAATGTTTTTACAAGAGGTAGCATTGCACTGATTCACCAGGGATTTAATGATTATACTTATGATGAATATTTTTTTTCAAGGCAGAATCAAAGCGGATTTCAGGACGATCAGGTAAGTCTCAGCCATGGGGGTGGATTTAAAACACCTTTGGGTTCGGCATATAGCATAGGGATGAGCAACCATTTTGCAGCCGCCCTCAATTTTAGTTGTGATCTTCCATTCAGATTACCCTCTTGGATAAAGGTGTACTTTGATGTGGGCACTTATAGTACCCGTTCAGGCACTAAATTTCAAAATAATTTTTTGTATAATGGTGGCCTGTCCTTCAATTTTAAAGATATTGCAGCTTTACATATTCCATTGGTATATTCTAAGGACTTAGGAAATGTTTACAAAGGGAGTCACAGAGATTTTTCCTCAAGGCTTAGCTTTACATTAAATCTGCATAAACTCGACTTTTGGAATGGCACAAAATCTTATAAGTTCATTAAAAAACAAGTGAAATAATGACAATAATAGGAGTCATAGGTGCAGGTGCCATGGGATCAGGTATAGCCCAGATAGCATCTACCTGCGGGTTTGAAGTCAGGCTATATGACGTCAACAGTGATATGTGCAAAAAGGCTTTAGCCATTATCAGCATCAGCCTCAACAGGTTTATTGATAAGGGAAAATTAATGCCGGAAGACCATGCAGGGATTTTAGGACGGATATATATATGTGAGTCTCTTGAGTCGATGAGAGATTGTAATTTGATAATTGAAGCAGTTGCTGAAGATATCCACATAAAAAAAGAACTATTTATCCGACTTGAAAACATTGTTTCTGCTGATTGTATTTTAGCTACAAACACTTCATCTCTATCGGTCACCTCGATTGCTTCATCTGTAATTGTTCCTGGGCGATGTATAGGTATTCATTTTTTTAATCCAGTGGTTTTGATGCAATTGGTGGAGATTATACCGGCTGTTCAGACAGAAGATAGTACTACATCTGCCGCACTTCAATTAATAAATTCGTGGGGAAAGTCCGTTGTCATAGCCAAAGATACACCAGGATTTATAGTAAATAAAATAGCCAGACCGTTTTACGGTGAGGCCATTAGAATACTTGAAGAGGGATTGGCAGATATTAACGAGATAGATCTGGCAATGACCACTCAAGGGTTTAGGATGGGACCATTTGCCCTGATGGATTTTATAGGCCACGATATCAATTATAAAGTAACGGAATCAATTTGGAAATCTTTTTTTTACGATAGCAAATACAGACCATCATTTACACAACTTAGACTGCTGGAGGCCGGTTATCTAGGTAAAAAAAGTGATAAGGGTTTTTATACATATCCAACTGAAATTAAAGAGAATAGCATAATTGCTGAAAAGACAAGTAATATATTTTTACGTATAATTGCGATGTTAATAAATGAAGCCGCTGATACGGTATATCTGAATATATGCAATGAAAAGGATGTGGAGCTGGCGGTAATTCTCGGGCTTAACTTCCCAAAAGGTTTATTAGAATGGGGTAAAGAACTCGGTTATGAAAAAATTATAGCCGCTTTAGACCATTTGTTTAAAACATACCATGAAGAAAGATATAGGGTATCACCTTTTTTGTACACATTGGCTTCCCAGACTAAATGAGCAGAAACCTTTCGACAAAAACACAAAAGTCATTGACGAAGGACTGAACTCTGACAATAATAAGTTTGTTATTAAGAACAAAAAGTAGTTAAAATGAAATTTATACATATAGCTCTTGCACTTTTAATGATGGGAATAGGTGTTTATATAGGTTCCAAATATTTTTCAGGATCTGCAATAGAAAAATTAATCAGCAATACTGACGAAAGCATTGAATTACCTCCTGATGTGAAAAATAATAAAGCTACAAATCGTAGAACCATAGATTCAGTAACCTACCTTACAAATAGCGAACAAGCAACCATTGACTTATTTGAAAAGTCTGCTCCTTCCGTATGTTATATTACTACGATCAATCAGCAAAGGGATTATTGGTCAAGAAATATTACTGAAATTCCATCAGGATCAGGTTCTGGATTTATTTGGGATAAAGAAGGCCATATTATTACCAACTATCATGTCATTCAAAATGGTTCAAAACTAAAAGTAACGCTTTCTGACAGATCATCATGGGATGCTACTGTGGTCGGTATAGAACCCAATAAAGATCTTGCCGTATTAAAAATATCAGCTCTGCCAGAGAAATTACGTCCAATTCCCGTTGGGCAATCTTCCACATTGAGAGTAGGACAAACTGTATATGCCATTGGAAATCCATTTGGTTTGGATCAGTCACTCACTACGGGTGTCATCAGTGCACTAGGACGAGAAATTACTTCCATCGGTGGCAGACCCATAAGGGATGTTATACAAACAGATGCGGCCATCAACCCAGGAAATTCAGGAGGACCGTTATTAGACAGTTCAGGAAGGCTCATTGGAGTTAACACTATGATTTACAGTCCATCCGGTGCTTCAGCGGGTATTGGTTTTTCTATTCCTTCAGATGAAGTAAACTGGGTAGTTTCTGACCTTATAAAATATGGAGAAGTAAAACGACCCAAGATCGGTATAGAATTACTGCCTCAACAATATGCACAAAACTGGGGAGTAGGTGGGGCTATGATCATGGGTATAGTTCCGGGAGGAGGAGCTGAAAAAGCCGGACTCAAGTCCTTGGAGCAGACTAAAGGCGGTGAGATTATATTTGGAGATATAATCATAGAGATAAGCGGAACTAAAATAGCAAGCAACAATGACCTATTTCTCGCATTAGAAAAATACAATCCGGGGGATAAAGTTAAAGTTAAATACTTAAGAGCCGAACAGGAAAAAACAGCGGAGGTAGTGTTGGGATTATAAATCCAAAAAAAATTATTTTAAGGTGGTTTTTGATGATTTTTGGTTATGTGCTTTATCATGCCAAAGATGATTATTATGGTATATTGTAAGGAATATAAACATAACAAAATACATATTGTAAAAAGTTAGCCATTATAATTTATAGATTTAATAATCTATTACATTTAGAATAAAAAAATATTTGAAAGAATTCTTATACCTAATATGAATTCTTGCTTCCCGCAATTATCTTTACTACTTTAAATGGTAATTATTTTTTAGAGTAAGTTGTTGAATGACAACCTTTTCTAATATATATTTACTTGATCTTTGATTAAAATTTATACTCATGCTCATCTCAAAAAACAAACGATCCTTTGTCGTGCTATTATTATTTATAGCAGGCTTATTCATCCCTAATTTGATTGTATGTCAATGTAATCTTTTCATATCGGATGAAATAAATCCATCTACATGCGGTACATCGGATGGCTCGTTTTCTGTGTCATCATACGGTACATGTGAAAAGACAATAAGTGTCTACAAGGGTAACACCAAATTAATAACAAGGCAAAACAGCCTTACCATTATAGATCTACCTTCCGGAGTATATAAAGTGGTGGCTGAAAGAGGTTGTGGTTGCAGCACAGCAATAACAAGGTATGTAAGCCTTACAAGTTCTGAGGAGACAGTGCTCATCCCTTATGTCAACATTGGATCCGGAAAGTATGAATCTGATAATGTTGAGGTTTGTAGCGGATCAAGTGTAGACTTGGGTGTGCAAACCTTAGGTATTTCGGGTTTGAGAATATCGGGCCCAAATGGATATGTCGATGTTACCCCCGACGGGTCAGGTTTTTGGAGATTTACAAACTTAAAATTTTCACAATCAGGTATTTATACCATTAATTATACAAATCCGAAAGGTTGTACTTCATCAGTAAATATCAGACTCACAGTTAAAAACTTAACGGTAAATATAGGCAACGATAGGGAAGCTTGCGTAGGCACGAATCAAACCCTAACCGCAAACGTTACTGGAAGCTCAATATGTAAAGAAAATTGTACTGCAAACGTAGATTCTTTGCTAGTGAGGTGGTCACTGGATCAATGCAATGCCAATGGACTCAATAATCAACTGGATTATACAGAATTTTTACCTGAATATCCATCATTAGGCAACTGTACCAATATATATGCTACCAATATTTATAAACAGAAAGGGGACCATTCCTGTACTCCTGTTTTAGGTAGTTATGATGGAGATATCGGAATGTGTATCATGGCTCAGGAAAGTTGCAATCCGGCAAATTACGAACCCGATAAAGCGATAAAATTTGAAGTTACACTTACACCTGCCGAAGCGGGAAGAATTACAGGTTTGAGTTTTAGAGAACAATCACCACTAGTTTGGATAACAACAAACGGTGCTACTGGCCCCAATAATTATAATACAAAATACCTTCTGAGAGTATATAAAAATAATATTCTTATTCATTCAGTTGACGGAAAAGACACTGAAAGATCGTGGAATCTAGAAGAATTTGATTTCAGTTCTGATCCTAAATTTGCAATTTCTGAAACAACAACTTTCAGATTTGAGTTGAGGGGTTATTGTGTTACTGAAAACGGTGGAAATATGGCGGGGTGGGAGCTTGATGATATCCGTGTATTTGGTGGGTGTTGTACAGGGTTGACTTCAAACAGTTCACTTGGTTACTTATGGTCTACGGGCGAAACAACCAGTTCAATCAATGTAAACCCCAATGAAACTTCCCTGTATTCTGTTACAGTTCAGGATTGTAGCGGTTGCAGTAAGTCAGACACTTTGAAGGTAACAGTATTTCCTCTTCCTGTTCCTTCTATTGCAGGAGATACCACAATATGTAAAGGAGGAACGACTGTTTTGACAGCAAACGGGGGTGGAACATATTTGTGGTCCACCGGGGCAACTTCAGCGTCTCTCAGTGTAAACCCTGCTTTGACACAAATTTACACAGTTACTGTAACAAGTATAAATAATTGTACTGCAGTATCTTCTGTAAAAGTCCTGGTAAAAGACTTGCCATCTCCAGTTATAACCGGTGTCTCAGAAATTTGTGCAGGTGACTCAACAACTTTGACAGCTTCAGGTGCACTAAGTTATCAGTGGAATACCGGACAGACTTCAGCATCCATTACCGTAAAACCAAAAATAAGTACCGAGTATAGAGTGATGGCCGTGGATCAGAATGGATGTATGGAATATACGTCAGTTTTTATTACTGTAAACCAATTGCCTATTCCTAAAATATCAGGCGATACAATAATTTGTGCAGGCAAAAGCACAACTTTGACTGCATCAGGTGGTGCAATGTATAATTGGAACACAGGAAGTACTACTGTATCTATCAGTATCTCTCCTTCTTCCAATCAAAACTATAGTGTTACTGTTGTGGACGGAAAAGGTTGTTCTGCTTCGACTTTTGTTAAAGTGACTGTTAACCCACTTCCTATCGTTACTATTAGTGGAAACAGTTCATTTTGTACGGGTGTATCATCCACACTAACAGCATCGGGAGGGGGTACATATCTCTGGAGTACCGGAGCAACTACTACATCCATAACGATAAATCCCAGTCTTACAACAACATATACAGTAACTGTCACCAATGAACAAGGATGCACTGCTACTGCGAGCAGAATGGCCAGTGTAATGGGTTTACCAAAAGCTAAGATTGAGGGGGAGGTAAAAATATGTTCTGGAGATGCAATAACTTTAACAGCAAGTGGTGGTGTTGCTTACCGTTGGAGCACTGGCCAAACAACTTCAGTGATAAATGTCAGCCCATCTATAGCTACCATGTACAAAGTTACTGTAACTGATGCAAATGGCTGTACAGATACAAGTGTACATGGGGTTAATGTAAATTCTAAACCTGAAGTCACAATATCAGGAAATGATAAGTTTTGTACGGGTAACAGTACTGTATTAACGGCAAATGTAACAGGAAAGACTTTTTGTGAAAAAGACTGTAAAGATGAACAATTATTAAGATGGACTTTGGACCAATGTAATGCTGAAGGGCTTACCAATCAACTAAGCTATTCAGAATTTACAGCAAATATTTCTTCCAAAGGGGGCTTAGCTTCCGTTTCAGGATCAAACGTAGCGAGAAACAGGGGCGACCACTCTTGTACTTTTGATGGAACAGGGGGTGTTGGGATGTGTTTTGGAGTCTTGGCCGATTGCGATCCAAATCAATATAATCCGATAAACGCATTAAGGTTTAGTGTTACCCTGAGACCTGCGGAAGTAGGAAATCTCTCGAAGCTGACATTCAGAGAGCAATCGCCTTTAAATTGGCAAACAACAAATGGGGCTACGGGTATTAATAACTACAACCAGAAATATCTCATCAGAGTATATAAAAACGGTGCTTTGGTTTATTCACAAAATGAGATGAATACAGAAAGAATATGGAACCTTGAGTCATTCGATTTCTCGACCCACCCTGAGTTTAGGATTACTACTGAGACTGAGTTTACCTTTGAATTATATGGATATTGTGTTGTAGAAAGGGGAGGTACCGCAGGATGGGAAATTGATGATATTAAAATATTTGGAGGAGAGTGCCCAAGTTCACCTTCAGTGGACAATATAACCTATCTCTGGTCTACCGGAGAAACAACAAAATCTATATCAGTGGCACCAAGCACTACTTCTAGTTATAGCGTGACTGTATCAGATTGTAACAATTGTAAAGGCTCAGACGATATTTTAGTAACTGTCTACCCACTCCCTGTACTGAGAATAGATGGGGACAATATCATCTGCGTTGGTGAATCAACCACGTTGGTAGCCTCAGGCGGTACATCATTTATCTGGAACAATGGTGCAACTAACGCATCAATTTCTGTTAATCCTATAGTTACCTCCAATTATACAGTTACCATAACTGATGTAAATGGATGTAGCGCAAGTAAAACTTTAGAAGTAACCGTCAATTCGTTACCGGTAGTAAACATAACTGGAAATAATGTCATTTGTATAGGTGGTTCCACTACACTCACTGCAGGAGGTGGAGTATCTTACACATGGAGCAATGGTGCAAACACAACTTCGGTAACAGTAAGCCCTACTGTTAATACTATATATACTGTTACAGCGACAGATATTAATGGATGTAAAGCAAATACTTCCATTTCTGTTAAAGTGAATCCGTTGCCTATTCCTTCAATAAGTGGCGACAATATTATTTGTGTGGGAGAATCAACCACCTTGGTGGCAACTGGTGGGGTAACATACATGTGGAATAATGCAAGTACGGGTAATAGTATTTCAGTAAGTCCCGTGGTGACAACAACTTATACAGTGACTGTAACTGATACCAATGGATGTGCGGCAAGTACAGGCATATCGGTGACTGTTAATCCATTGCCTATTCCTTCAGTTAGTGGCGACAATATTATTTGTTTAGGAGAATCAACCACCCTGGTGGCAACTGGTGGGGTATCATATATTTGGAATAATGCAACTACGGGTAGTAGTATCGTAGTAAGTCCTGCGGTTAATACAATGTATTCAGTTACTGTAACAGATGCCAATGGATGTGTTGCAAGTAGGGGCATAACAGTGACTGTTAACCCATTGCCCAAACCTGTTATAGATGGTGATTTTATAATTTGTATTGGGGAGACGACCATTTTATCAGTAAATGGTGGTGTATCTTACGTTTGGAGTAATGGAAATACGGGTTCTATTCAGACAGTGAGTCCTATAGCAACAACAAACTATACGGTTACTGTTACAGATGCCAATGGCTGCAGAGCCAGTACATCAAAATCAGTTACTGTCAATCCAACCCCAAATGTCCAAATCACAGGGAATAAGGTAATTTGTATCGGTCAGTCAACCACTTTGAGTGCAACTGGAGGGTCCATTTATCTTTGGAATAATGCAAACACTTCATCCAGTATTGTGGTTAGTCCCTTAGCGACAACTATGTATACGGTTACAGTTACAGATAACAATGGGTGCTCATCAACATCTAAAGTAACGGTAACTGTTAATCCTTTACCGAGTCCATCAATCGGCGGAGAAAATATCATTTGCTTAGGAAAGTCAACCACTTTAACAGCAAGTGGTGGCGTATCCTACATTTGGAGTACCGGAAGTACGAGTGTAAGTATTTCTGTAAATCCAAGTGTATCAACAGTATACAATGTAACAGTTACTGATGTAAACGGATGTGTTGCCAGCACGAATAAATCTGTTACCGTACATCCTTTACCAAACCCATTGATAGCTGGAAATACTGTTATATGTTTAGGAGAATCAACCACTTTGGTTGCTAGCGGAGGTATCACATACAGATGGAACACAGGTTTAAATACGGCAACAATATCAGTTAGCCCAACTATTACTACTTCATATTCAGTTACGGTTACAGACACAAATGGGTGTTCAGGAAGTAAAGTAGTAGTTGTCACGGTCAATCCCTTACCAAGTCCGAAAATTACGGGTGATGTTGAAATATGTAAAAATGAGTGTACTACGCTTACTGCGTCTGGCGGAATCCAATATGTTTGGAGTGGTATAGTATCCAGTGGATTCAAATGCAATGGAGCATTCTATATTGGTGGGCCTCAAGGAGGTGTTAATCAAAGTTTGTTTTCTATTTCGGATGCATCTGTTTTAAGTAAAATCGGCGACCTTGGGACTAATAATGTCAACGGTATTGCTTATTATTGCCAAGGTGGTAATACGCCTTATATATATGGTATGAAGATGAAAGGAACTTCTGTTATTGATGCAGCAAAAGCAAATTTTGTAAGAGTCGATCCACGAAATGCATCAGTTACTATATTGGGTGAAATGCCACAACCGCCCAATCCTTATGGCTCAACCGGTACAACAGGCATCATGGCATATATAGGTACTGCATCAAAAGAAGGTATTTATTATTTTCCTGCTGTTTCAGCCTTGATAAATCCTGCTACTTTCCAAATCGTTGATTACACAGTTTATATCGGATCAATTGATCTTAACAATCATGGCAATGGAGCGAACGTGAGTTATCGTCCTATATTTATACAGAATTCGTGCAAACCTTATATGGATGCTTGTATAGTGGCTTTTCAAAGATTTTCAGCAGACCCAACAACAGGCGAACCATCAGGTGGAATTCAGGATTGGGCTTTAAGTCCTGACGGACAAACCATTTATTCATTTTTCGGAATTGAAAATGCGTTATTCAGATTAAATCTAGGAACTTTATCTACAAGTTGTGTAGCTGCACCTGCTTCTAACAGTGGTTTTATAGGTACAACTGGTGTTAAAACTGACGAATTTGGAGGTATATTTTTTAAAAATAACATATTATATGGGCTTCAGGTTGATAGAGGGCGATTATTTACTATAGATCAAACCACAGGTTTGTTAACCCTAATAAGCAGTGAATTACCTATAGATTACAGAGGTGATAATGCTTCTTGTGAGGATTGTGGTATTAATGGAACTAACCCGATTAATGTTGCGGAAGTTATTGTTTGCCCTTTAGAAACAACTATATTTAGCGTAAAAGTCACAGATGCAAATGGCTGTACAGCTATTGAAAATATTACAGTTAAGGTAAATTCATTACCAGAACCGGTCATAACAGGAAACAACGTCATTTGTAAAGGAGAAAATACCACTTTAACCGTTTCAGGTGGCGCAAGCTTTATTTGGAACACAGGCGCAACAGCAACGTCTATAAATGTAAGTCCTCAGACTTCTACTACTTATCAGGTTACTGCAACTGACATTAAAGGATGTACAGGAACAGGTAGTATAACCGTAAGAGTTAATGAACTTCCCAAACCTTTGGTAGTTGGAAATAGTGTGATATGTATAGGTAAAACAGCTTCTCTGGTAGTAAGCGGAGGTGTAAGTTTTATATGGAGTAATGGGGCAACCACTGCTTTTGCCAATTTTAATCCAACATCTACTATTCAATATTCTGTAACTGTTACAGATGTAAATGGGTGCAAAGCCAGTACAGGCGGAGTTATTACAATTCATCCTTTACCTGAACCTCTGATCGTCGGGAATAATATTCTTTGTATTGGGGGAAGTAATCAGATTACAGCTTCAGGTGGGGTTTCATACAGATGGAATGACGATAGTACAGAAGCTAGCAAAACAATCTCCATCCCTGGAACTTACACTGTAACGGTAACATCAATCAATGGATGTAATGCATCCACGAGTAAAACATTCGTTCAGGATACAAGCATCCCTAATTTGGGTGCTTCCAACGACGGGCCTTTGACTTGTGCTAAAACATCTGTAACATTAACAGCTCAACCTGGATCAGGTGTGACTTACAGCTGGTCTGGCGGCGGAACAAATCAAATTAAATCTGTTTCTAGTTCTGGTAGTTACACAGTTACTGTCACTAAAATAAGTACCGGATGTTCGCAAACTGCCACTACTATTGTTAATCAAGATATTTCTGTTCCATCAACAACCGCAACCAATGATGGCCCACTCATCTGCACGAAGACAAGTGTGACTTTAACAGCAACAGGTGGAGGAAGTTATGTGTGGAGCGGAGGAGGCACATCTTCCACAAAATCAGTCACTTCGGCAGGAACTTTTACTGTAACCGTGACCTCATCAAATGGATGTACTTCTGTATCCAGTACAATTGTAGACCAAAACATAACACCACCACTGGTCACAGCAAGCAATGATGGACCACTCACCTGTACGAAGACAAGTGTGACTTTAACAGCAACAGGTGGAGGAAGTTATGCGTGGAGCGGAGGAGGCACATCTTCTACCAAACCAGTCACATCGATAGGAACTTATACGGTAACAGTGACCTCATCAAATGGATGTACTTCTACAGCCAGTACGATTGTAGGCCAAAACATAACACCACCATTGGTCACAGGAAACAATGATGGCCCTCTTACGTGCACAAAAACAAGTGTGACATTGACGGCAACAGGTGGAGGAAGTTATGCTTGGAGCGGAGGAGGCACATCTGCCACAAAATCAGTCATTTCGGCAGGAACTTATACAGTAACTGTGACCTCATCGAATGGATGTACTTCTATAGCGAGTACTATTGTAGATCAAAACTTAACACCCCCAGTGGTCACAGCAACGAATGATGGTCCACTTACTTGCACAAAAACAAGTGTGACATTGACGGCAACAGGTGGAGGAAGCTATGCTTGGAGCGGAGGAGGCACATCTGCCACAAAATCAGTCATTTCGGCAG
>JAYTNJ010000311.1:0-3998 GCA_043748345.1 Saprospiraceae bacterium | reverse complement strand
TGCCACTATTAGATCTGTAATTGATACCTGCATCAAAAATTCAATGAATGTATTCGATGCTTTAGTAAATGCTGCTAACTTTGTGGCTGAATAGTTACATAATATTTTTCGAGTTCTCGTTTTAGGATTATTCCTGACCTTTTCATCTTGTAGTCATAAACTTAAAACACCGAATGAAGAATTAAATCCGAAAATCGGTACTATTCTGGATAGTTTTTCCGTTCAGGGATCAGTCCTTATTTATGATGAAAATAGGGATACTTATTATTCCAATGATTTTTTGTGGGCCAGAAAAGGATTTTTACCTGCTTCTACATTCAAAATTCCCAATACCATCATCTCTCTTGAGACTGGCGTCATGCAAAGTGACTCAACTACAATCCTTTGGGACGGAAAAAAAAGATGGATGAAATCATGGGAAGAAGATCTTACATTAAAGAAAGCATTTCAGGTTTCATGTGTACCTTGCTATCAGGAAATAGCCCGTAAAATAGGGGTACTGCGTATGAATTCATATTTGGCTAAATTGTCTTACCCAGGCACAGTGGTGGATAGTGCAACGTTGGATAATTTCTGGCTGGAAGGCAAATCAAAAATTTCTCAATTTGAACAGATTGCTTTTTTGAAAAATGTGCACCGTAAAAAATTACCAATCACCAAAAGAACATCTCTGCTGATCCTGGACATCATGAAAACAAAATATGATGGCCCCGGAAACTTGAGTGGCAAAACCGGACTTAGCTCACAATACGGAAGAAATGGATGGTTTGTAGGTTTTTTTGAAGTAAATGAAAATGTCTATTACTTTGCAACAAACGTAATACCCGGAGCAGATATCAAAGAAGTTGATTTTCCAGCAGCAAGAATAAATGCCACTAAATCTGTTTTAAAACTATTTTATAATTCAGAATAAAATTTTGCTCATTTTCAATAATTTACAAAATATATATTTGTCATATTGCGTATGTATCCCACATCAACATTGCATTAACAACCGTTCTCGCAAACGATTGTTTTTGAGATAACATCTTAGTTATTTAAAATATCAACGGTACTAAATACCAGACGAAAATTGAGATAAGAATGATAGCAACTACATTCATTACAAACCCAATTTTTACCATATCCATCATTTTAATATGATTACTGGCAAAAACGATGGCATTCGGGGGAGTACCCATTGGAAGCATTCCGGCACAACTTGCAGCCAGAGTCATGGGAATACCAAATAGTAATGGGTTTACATCCATGGCTTCTGCTATTGATGTGACCACCGGAGCAAATACTATAACTTGTGCAACATTGCTCATGACCTCACTTATGAATATAGAAATGATAGTGATCATAAATACCATCAACCAGATGTTGGAGGAATAGCCTGCCAATCAGCCACCTAAAGAAGAAATAAGCCCCGCTTTTTCTAATGAGTCGGCTAGGGTTATTCCGCCTCCAAAAAGTAATAATATACCCCAGGCAATTTTGCTGGTATCACTCCAGATGAGGATGGGCTCATCATCATCGTCGGAACTACTCATCCCTGATGGTAAGAAAAAAAAACAATTGCGCTTGCAACTGCTATCATTGTATCGTCAAGTTTAAAGATATTTTGGACATTGTTGATCGTTGATCTGAGTATCCATAATCCTGCAGTAGCCAGAAATACAATCATTACCCGCCTTTCAGCTTTGCTCATGGGACCCATAGCTACTAACTCATCCTTGATAAATGCTGATGTAGTTGCATCAGATGATATCCTAATAGGGTATAGCCATTTGACCATCACAAAATACAAAGCAAATAGCAGTATTAATGATTTAGGGAGACATAAAGCCATCCAGCTCATAAAATCAACTTCTGTTCCGTATTTATTTTGATAAAATCCAATGTATGCTGCATTAGGCGGGGTACCAATGACGGTGGCTATACCTCCTATATTGGATGCGTAGGCTATAGCCAGCATTATGGTCAGATTAAAATATGCCAGATTGCCTGTATGGTCTTTTCTTTCTGACATAACTGTTATTACTGATATGGCAATAGGATACATCATCATAGTGGTGGCTGTATTGCTAAGCCACATGCTCATCAGCCCGGTGGCCAGAATGAAACCCAGTACAATTTTATCTCCACCTGTGCCCGTAGCTTTGATAATATTGAGTGCTATGTGCTTGTGGAGATGCCATTTTTCTATAGCAAGACCTAACACAAACCCTCCAAAAAACAGAAAAATAACCGGGTTTTAATAAGCTTTGGCTGTATCCTCCAGTCCGTTTATTTTCAACAAAGGAAAGAGTACAAGCGGAAGTATAGCCACCACGGACATAGATACTATATCCGACACCCACAATAGTATCAATAATACACCCACAGATAAAACTTTCAGACCTGGTGGATCAAGACCAAAAATATTGGCCAAATAAAATAGTAAGGAAAATACAACGGCACCAAAAATAATCAAAAGATGTTTTGTGGTTTTTGATAGGCGTACCATAAGATCTTACATTACTGTTTTATAAATTTTGTTGCTATCAGGTTTTGACCATCTTTTGCATAAAAAATATATAAACCGGGAGTCAATTGTGATACGTTGATATTGAGATTTTGACCATCTCTTACAAATGTTGACATCTGGATAGGTCTTCCTAGATAATTAGTAAGATAATAATTTGCTTCAGCAGATATAATTTCGGGCATTGTTAATAAAAGATTATTATGAACGGGATTGGGGTAGACCTCAATAGTAGCTTTTGATTCTTCCTCCTGAGTCAATAATTTTGGATCCCAAATTTTATCTAAATAGATAAACCGGTTTTGAATCCAGTTTTTCAACCATGTTACTTCTTCAGCATGGGTATTGCCTACGTAGTAATTGGGCCATAAATATTTACCCAACACAGGCCATTTTACAAAATTTCTTCCCTGCGCATCTCCGATCAATGTTGAAATGGAGTCCACCATAAAGTTAACTCTGGCGTCGGCTAATTGATTTTCTCTGAGATATTTATATCTTTTTTTAAGTTGGTAATAAAAAGTTTCATCTTCTAAAATTCTTTTCCACCAAAAGTGGACAACCCAACCGTCCTGAGGGCATACCAGATTAAAATTAAAGATGACTAGTCCTTCCGAATTCCCCTTGGTACAATAGTCTACATTTCCAAACCCTAGATTATAGTCCCATGCAGGGCCAAATTTGATCTTGCCTCCATCGCTATCCCGCTCTTTGTAAAAAAAAGTACTCAATCTGTAAGCGTCAGGGTTTTTGGTGAGCTCGTTGATGATGATATAATCCATCAGACTGGTCGTATCTAAATAATTGCGGAACCCTTTTTGAGCATCTATAAAATCAGATCCTGCGATGGCTTTTTCTGCTTCATTAATATGATTGCGTATGTAGGACTGTTGTGCGGGTGTAATATCTTCAGCTTTTGGATATTCATATTGAAAGAAAGTATTTTGGCCTGCACCAAAGTAAGGTTTGTAGGTAGAATTCCAACCAGTGCCGTTGCCTGAACCTGTCGTTTTATCTATTTTAATAATGTAGCCACCAGTAAGTTTATCTCCGGCGTTATCTGATGTTTCGATTTTTGCAATATCTACCCGATTTTTATCCCTTTTAATTTTTTCTATCAGCATATATAAACCCTGATAGTTATTATTTAGTACAACTTCACAATATTTTACCCTCGGTGCGTATTCCATAAATGTTCCTGCCATCAAATAAGCAAGACCATCTCTCATGAGCGACTTATCATTATAGGTAGCATTAAGTGTCCAGTCACTTTCTTTCGGCATACCCAGTAGTGATACATCCTGATCTCCACCAGCATTATCTCGGGTCTCAAATCCATAGGGTTTTTTGGGAAATGACTGTGAAGTGGAACCTCGCAGCTCTATTCCTATTTTACCTTTATAATTATTCTGAAGATCAGTAATTTTATTTTCCTTACCCTGACCGTTAAAAATAATACCAAGATCTGCTGTGATTTTAGGTTCGTCTA
>JAYTNJ010000310.1:0-23362 GCA_043748345.1 Saprospiraceae bacterium | reverse complement strand
TTCTAGACGCAATATTTACAGCATCCCCCCATATATCAAAGACAAATTTTTTTGTCCCTACCACACCTGCACACACTGAGCCTGAATGCAACCCCACTCTGATATTGAAGGGAAGTTGATTATTTTTCAGTCTTTCCACATTCCACTCCTTGAGTACACTAATAAATCCTATTGCTGTATTAACTGCTGCTTCAGCATGATTTTCCATCTTTACCGGAACACCCGCCGCACACATATATGCATCACCGATCGTTTTTATTTTTTCTACTCCGAACTTTCCGGTAACAGCATCAAATTTACTGAAACAATGATCAAGATCTTTCACCAAATCCTGAGGAGAAAGGGCCTTGGATATCTGGCTAAAGTTGACAAAGTCTGCAAAAAGAATTGTGGTATGGGTATATTGTTGTGCTGCTACTTTTCCTGAACGCTTGAGTTCATTGGCTACTTCTTCCGGCAAAATATTCAGGAGAAGTTCTTCGGACCTGTGTTTCTCTTGTTCTATAATTGCATTTTTTTCTTCCAACCTCTTATTGTAAGTACTGGCCAACATAAATCTATAATAAATAAATCCTGCAATCAATAATACCAAACCTGCTAATGCCAAAAACAAATTGCGTTGAGATTCTTTGAGTTTAAGTTCAGAGTCTTTTTTTTCCAGTTCAAAATTATTTGAATCGATGATAATAGAATCGATGGCGGCTTCGAAACTTATTGAGTCAATGAGTCTTTGATTTTTTCCTAGAATAGCTTCCTTTATCAGGTTATCTCTGGACATATTTTTCATGACCTTTTCATTCTGCTCCATTTTGGCAGATAGAAGCTCTTTGACGTCTTTTAGATCACTTACCGTAGAAGTAAGATCTTTCAGCGCTTCCTTTTCGATTCTTACTGTCGAAGCCTCCACTCTGAGCTTTTCCTGATATTCTTCTTCTTCTTTTTTTTGACGTAAGAATTTATCATTTGCAAATTTGGTATTTAAAACCACCTTATTGGCTCTTTTTTGCAGTTTTACATCATTCTTACTCTCATAAAAAATTGCTATCGCAAAAGTTTTTGCAAGCAATTGGATATCCTTGGTTTGAGAAACCACACTTTCCAACATCTCAAGTGCAAAATCAGAGGTCCTCTTATCAGTGGGGTAAGCTTTACTTAGTACAGTGGCAATTTCTAATGCCACTATAGCAGCTCCTTCTTTTTGGCCTATACTATTGGTTTTATCATAAGCCTTTTTGAGAAAAAATACAGCACTCACTTCGTCTTTTTTCTCCAAAGCTTGTTTACCAAAATCAATAGCCTTCTTAATGTACTTGGATCCCTTTTCATTATTCAATTCCTTCTCTGAAACAGATCTGTCAAAGCTATTCTGGCAATAAGACGCAATGTTAAATACATGTAGTAAAAACACTATTAAAAATAGATATCTCATAATAATCTAATTGCCGACTGGTTATATAGGGTAAAAATTGGATGCAATATCAGTCAAAAGTTTTTTAAATAAAAGAAAACTTTAGAATAATATTTATTTTGAATTGTAATACAAAGTATTTCATATTTAATCTATATATTATGATATAGTTATAAATATTAAAAATTAATATTTAAAAATTGCATTTGAAATATTTAAATGGCAAAACGCTAAATGTCAATTCTATCGAAAAACCATATTTTGATTTAGTTTTTATTTAATACAAAGTAAGGCTGCTTATTTTTCATGTAAAATCAGCTTTGCATTCTACCAATACAATTTCTTTTGATATAGGATGGATAAATTCCAACTGATCAGCATGAAGAAAAAGTCTCTTATCTCGTTGCCCATAAAGATCATCACCGATGATAGGCGTGTTGAGGCCTTTAGGGTGTGACGCATGAACCCTTAACTGATGGGTGCGTCCGGTGACCGGGAAAAAATAAACAAGCGTACTATTGGGTCCTCTTTCAGCAACTTGCCAACGCGTCTGTGCCGGCTTACCGTGCTGAAAACAAATAATCTGACGTGGTCTATCATCCAAATCAACACGCAACGGCAGATCTATAAAGCCACTATCATTCACAATATTTCCATCCAGAACAGCAATATATCTTTTTTTTATTTTTCGTTTTATAAACTGATTTTGGATGTGTTGGTGAATCTCCTTTGACTTTGCAATAATCATGATACCTGATGTTGACATATCAAGTCTGTGCACGATTAGCGGACCCGTCGTGTTGGGATATTTTTGTTTCAACAGGCTGAATACTGATTCACGATTGGATTTGCCAGGCACGGAGAGAAGATCGATAGGTTTATTGATGATCAATAAGTATTCGTCTTCAAAAAGTATTGTCAAATTGGTGTTAGTGACGCCTCTTAATACCATTGGATTTTCGACAACTGAAAGCCCCTCGAGCATGTGGCCCAAAATAGGTTTGCACTTTCCATTACAAGCAGGATAATAGTTACCGTGTCTTCTAATTTCAGATGAAGGTGACTTTCCCCACCAGAATTCTGCGATAGTCACTGGCAATAAACTGTTTTTGAAGGCATACTGTAGCAACTTAGGAGCAGCACACTCACCGGCGCCAGCAGGAGGGATTTTGTCGTCTGTGAGGTTAAAAATATTAATAAGGCTTTTTGAAACTCCATTCTGATTCAAAAATGTATAGCTTTCAAAGAGCTGTTGCTGTAAAATTGCTGACATTTTTTTTCTTCGTTCCTTCAACGAATCAATTTTTTGTTCAAATGGAATCAAGCTGCCTTTTACACCAGCGATGTAATTTTCCCAGTATTTTTTTCTGTCTTTCAGCACAAAATGATGCCGGATACTCTCATGATTAAGTTTTTGAAGTATTTGCTCCGATTCTTCATCGGGATTTTGGGCACATTGAAGACGAAGTTGATGTCTCTTTTTTTTGGCTTGAACAAAATCGGATTTTAGTTTAATCATTTCGTCATCTGACTGTGATATATACTTTTGCAATAAATCAAGCAGCACTTTATAATCAAATTCCGATTCCAGTAATGTAATTTCCCTGTTAATTTTACTTATCTCTATCTCTCCCTGCCTATAAAATCCTCTTTCATCCAGGGTATCAAAAACCGGAGGTACAAACCCGGAAATATGAATACCACCTTCCAGCTTACCGGAAAATGCTGATAAATATCCGTGATTCCCATTTTTATCTTTCACCACCAAAACACCAAACATTTTTCCCAGTCCTTCGCCCTCTCCTGAAAGACCAAAATCGTGATAAACTTCTAATTCTTTACCGATACGTTCCATGAGTTCCTCGGCTGCTATTTTAGCAATAAGATGAGGTTCATAATAAAATGGATAACAAAACTTTTCCGGCATTTGTATATCAAGAGCTTCACCTCTGAATGGTTTAAAGCAGTCATTGATTTTGTCAGATAATTCTTCCACAGCTTCTTTTTGCATGGGACAAAGTTAGAATTCATACGTAAATAGTGAGCAATTATTAAAAATTTAATGTTTTAAGTACAACTTTGCACTACAATATTCTTTTAAAACGAATGAATAAGAAAATTTTGATCACTGATAAAGTACATCCGGCAATTATCGAAGGTCTTCATGCCAATGGATGGATTGTAGATTATGACACCACTGTAGAAAACTCGAAACTGGATGACATACTGAACCAATACACTGGAATTATTATCAATAGTAAGATTATCATGCACCGTACCCGAATTGAACGCGGAACAAAGCTTCAATTTATCGGCAGACTAGGATCAGGTCTCGAAATAATTGATGTCAAACACGCTGCTGAAAAAAACATTATGGTTTACAACTCCCCTGAAGGTAATAGAAATGCCGTAGCCGAACATGAAATGGGTATGCTGCTTACACTCTTGAATAAGATAAATGTCGCTGATAGAGAAGTCAGAAATTTAAACTGGCAAAGAGAAAAAAACCGTGGTTCAGAATTGAGAGGTAAAACAGTAGGTATCATTGGATTGGGCAATACAGGAAGTTCATTTGCAGAAAAATTATATAATTGGGGTGTCAACGTAGTGGCATATGATAAATACGTGACAGATTTTCCGACATCTCTGAATTTTGTACAAAAAACAAACCTCGATGATTTAATAAATATTGCAGACATTATATCTTTGCATTTACCTTTGACTCAATACACGCGCTATCTGGTAAATGATAGTTTCTTATCGAAATGTAAAAAAGGGGTTATCATTTCCAATACATCAAGGGGTCAGATAGTAGATACCATGTCTTTAATACATCATTTAAAAAGTGATCATGTATCAGGTGCTTGTCTGGATGTGTTTGAAAACGAAAAACCAGAGACTTTTTCTCATGATGAAAAAGATATGTATCAGACATTGTACCAGATGCCTAATGTGGTTCTTACACCGCACATTGCAGGATGGACCCACGAATCATTAAAATTAATCGCTTCAGTTTTACTGGAAAAAATAATCGCCGGAAATCATTTTTAAGAAAAAATAATCCTATTTTAGATTACTTTTAAAGCATATATTTATACAAAATAGGCTAATAATTACCTAATATTGCAGTTTAAAATAAATTTCTAAATTTTTCAATAAAATCTTGGTATGACAAGAGCATTACTGATATTTATTTTTTTCATCACCATTTTGAGTATCTCATTTGCCCAAACGACTATAGAAGGTAAAGTGACGGATGCAAAAAACGGAGAACCAATTTTATTCGGAACTATTGCTCTGTACAGAGGCGGAGTTTTGATAACCGGGACAGAGACAGACCTCGAAGGTAATTATTTTTTGGCAGATGTTCAACCCGGCACCTACGACATGGAAGCCAGCTATGTCGGTTATGCTCCCCAAAGGCAGACTGGTATAATTATAAAAGCAGGACGAACCAATCGTGTCAACTTCAATATTTCGGATGATGCAGTGCTCCTCGATTTAGGGATAGAAATTAAAGAATTTAAGGTTCCTCTTATAGAAATTGACAATACTACACAAGGTACTACTGTAACCGCAGAAAAAATCAGAGCCTTGCCTACCAAGCAAATAAATTCAATTGCAGCTACATCCGCTGGTATTTCTTCAAGAGATGGTGGTGCGATTTCTGTCAGAGGATCCCGTTCAAATGAAACCGTATATTTTTTGGATGGAGTCCGTGTTTCAGGAAATCTGATACCTCAATCTGAAATAGAACAGCTCCAGGTAGTCATAGGAGGTATAGAGGCCAGATATGGAGATGTCACTGGTGGTGTCATATCACTCACATCCAGAGGACCTTCAAATAGTGTTTCAGGTAGCCTTGAAGTAGAAAAATCAGTAGATGGATATGGATACGACCTTTTCAGTGGAAATATCTCCGGACCCATTCTCAGAAACAAGAAAAAACAGTCTATATTAGGATACCGTTTTTCAGGACAATACAGAAGCGTAGATGATAATTCACCCTCAGCTATTGGAGTCAGAAGGGCGCCTGAAGACCTTATCAGGCAGCTGGAAAAAAATCCTGTGTATAATGTTGGAGGGACTCAGTTTCCATCACTGGAGCAAATCAGAACATCAGACCTGGGACCTGTTTTTAAAGCCAGACCCAATGAGAAGACCGTTGATATCGATCTTACAGGAAGGCTGGATGTAAAAGTATCAAATAATCTTGATATACAACTCTCCGGTAACTTTAATGACAGTAAAGATAGATTTAATGCCGGCACGGGTTGGTCACTTCTTAATTGGGTCAATAACCCATACAATTATGCCAATACTTACAGAGGAAATTTCAGACTTACCCATAAACTGGGGAAACAAAGTATGGGCGAAAATGATGAAAAAGCTTCCGGCACTTTCAGAAATGTATCTTATACCATTACTTTAGGATATCAGAAGTTTAAGTCCCGTTCTGAAGATCTCAGACATGAAGACAGACTGTTTGATTATGGATATTTTGGCAAAACACAACGAGACTGGCAACCTGTTTTCGGATTTTTTGATCCTTCTGATCCCAGAGTACAACAAGGAAACATTTATGGCCATCTGGGATTCAGAGAGCAGATAGGTGAGTTTGGGCTTGACCCGAATATTAATCCAATACTCGGGTCATATAACGCCATCTCAGGAGTAAACGTAAATGGCCTGCTCAATCAAAATATCAATACTGCATGGAATAACTTATATTCAAACGTCGGCCAAGTCTATAATTCCTTTAATAAAAATGACAACGACCTTTACTCTCTCAATCTCATCACAGGTTTTGACTTATTGCCTGGTGGATCAGAAAAAGGTCGCCATAATATTCAGATAGGCTTTTTGTACGAACAAAGTGTCAATAGAAATTGGGCAATTGCTCCTTTTGACCTGTGGAATCTGGCAGAAATTCAGGCAAACGGCCATATCAATGGCGTAGATACATCTAAAGTTTTAAGAGATACTACAGTTTTTATCCCAGGATTAGGACTGGATAAAGTTCCTATTTTTAAGACTAACCTAAACATCGAAAACGATAACAGATTCTACAAAAGCGTAAGAGAGCTGACCAAAAAAAGCGAGAATGAATACGTTAATGTCTGGGATATTGATCCTAGTCAATTGAGGCTCAATATGTTTTCAGCGGCTGAACTTATTAACAGACCTGGATTGATCAATTACAGTGGTTTTGACTATTTGGGCAACAAATTGGGAACAGATGTGAGATTTGAAGACTTTTTTACATCCAGAGATTCTGAAGGTAAAAGGTCATTTGTAGTAGCTCCCCAACAACCCGTTTACGGAGCATTTTTTCTACAGGATAAATTTTCTTATAAGGATATCATCTTTCGACTTGGCTTAAGGGTTGACTATTATGACGCTAATACTAAGGTGATGAGAGATCCTTATGCTTTGTATGAAATCGAAAAAGCGAAGGATTATTATAGTCGTATCGGCAAAGATCAACCTACCTCTGTGGGTGATGATTACAATGTATATGTCTCGTCAGATGAATCCGATGCATTGGTAGCCTTTAGAAAAGGTGATCAATGGTTCCAGCCTAATGGAACGGCTGTATCCGGAGGCAATATCATTTATCAGGGTGGTTTAGTGTTTCCTTCCTATGTGGGTAAAATAAGAAACTCGAACAATGCCAGAGTGTTGAAAATTCAGGACCCAAATTTTGATCCTGGTACATCTTTTGTTGATTATAAACCTCAAATAAATTTCATGCCGCGACTGGCGTTTTCTTTTCCTATCAGCGACGATGCCGGATTTTTTGCACATTATGATGTATTGTATCAAAGACCGCCATCCAACTCATTCGCCACAGGACTTGATTACTACTTCTTTGAAGATATAAGTCGTTTTGGGGGTGCACCTTTTGACAACCCAAATCTGCGCCCTGTCAGAACGGTGGATTATGAAGTAGGCTTTCAGCAGAAAGTATCAGAAACTATGGCAGTAAAATTCTCAGCTTATTACAAGGAATTAAAAGATTTGATACAACAAAGAGTTCTCGCAAACGTAGCTTCGCCGGTAAATACTTACAGATTGTATGATAATCTGGACTTCGGTACTGTGAAAGGATTTTCCTTCTCCCTTGACAAAAGAAGGACCAATAATCTGGAAATAAATGCCACATATACTTTGCAATTTGCTGATGGCTCAGGAAGTGATGCAAATTCTTCTAATGGAATAAATAACAGAGGGCCGATCAGAAATTTAATACCATTATCATTTGATGAGAGACACAGAATTACAGCAGTTATAGATTATCGCTACGGAACAGGCAAGGCATACAATGGACCTAAAATAGGGAAAGTAAATATACTCGAAGATTTTGGTGTAAACCTGACAGCATTTTTAGTCTCAGGTCAACCATATACAAGAAATACTACTCCGCAATCTCTGGGAGGTTCAGGATTTGCAGGGTCAATAAATGGTGCAAGGCTACCTTGGAATTTTACAGTGGATCTCAATGTGCAAAAAAGATTTCCAATGACTATCAACAAAACTTCCAATAAAAAACTTTGGTTTAATGCATATGTTAGAGTCCAGAATGTATTCGATATTAGAAATGTTGTCAATCTCTACAAATATTCAAATGACCCTGACAACGACGGATTTTTGCAGTCAAGTTTTGGTCAGGACAGAATCAAAGGCGTTGTGGATACCGGTAGAAATGTTGACGCTTTTCTGGATGCATATTCATGGAGGTTATTAGCCCCCGGAAACTATACTTTGCCACGCAGGTTGTATGTAGGTGTCATTATGGATTTTTAATTTATCAGATTAAAACAGAAAATTCTTTTCAGAATGAAATATAAAATACTAATATTTTTGTTAATTTGTTTTGCTGCAAATATGGAGGCAAGGAAACCCGACAATGCAGATGGCAATAAAAATACCTCTGACGTTACAGGTTGGCGCGCAGCATGTGTAAGGCCAACGAAACAAATAGAAATGCAGGTCAATAACGTAAGGGCAAGACTTCTTACAGGTGGAGATATATGGTCAGAAGGTCAGTATATTGTGCCAAAACCTGCCCCCGGTCAGTTACCTGTATCGGCGTTATATGCCGGGGGTGTATGGATTGGCGGTGTTGACAGAGCAGGCAATATCAAACTTTCCGGAGTAACTTACCGGTCTCTGGGCTATGACTTTTTTTCCGGACCCTTGGATATAAATGGTACCACTGAACAGGTACAGTGTCAAAATTGGGATAGGTTTTTTAGTGTCAAAGGAATCAGTGTCAGAAATCATTATAACAACATCATAAAAGCTAAAGAAAATAACACTCAAATAGATTGTGACTCTATACCTGAAGATGTCAGATACTGGCCAGGTCAGGGCAATCCTTACTGGCGTGAGAAATTTAACTTTAATCTTCCGGATCAACCTCTCGGTGCATTCTGGGATGACGACCAGGATGGTATTTATGACCCTTGCAATGGTGATTTTCCAGTCATAGATATTCGGGGCTGTGAGCCGGACAATATTGCCGAGGCCAAAGAACTTATACCTGATGAAATGGTCTTCTGGATATATAATGACAATGGAGGTCCTCAATCTCTTTCAGGACCACAATCCATCCAGATGGAAGTTCAGGTTCAATCCTTTGCATACTCTACCAATGATGAAATCAATGATATGACCTTCTATAGATATAAACTCATCAATAAAGCTAATGAAGATCTGGTGGATTGTTATTTTTCAATGTGGATAGACCCTGATCTGGGATGCTATCAAGACGATCTTATAGGTTGTGACATATCCAGATCACTAGCTTATGTCTATAATCAGGATGCTATAGATGGTAGCAATGGTACAGCATGTGAAGGAACCAATACCTACGGTACAGAAATTCCTATTTTAGGTATGGATTATTTCAGAGGACCGTTGGGGCCCAAAATATTCAAAAGAGATGGTAGTGGTAAAGTCATAGTTGATGCAAATGGTAATAAAATACTACTTGAACCAAAACCATTTACAGGTCAACAGGATACATTAGTGGAGTTGGGAATGACCTCTTTTACTTACGCAGAAAATTGTGGGATAGGTTCGCCTCCACCTTCGACATGTGATCCCCAGAGAGGCAGAGAAACTGGATTTTACAATTATATACGGGGATTGTGGGCCGATGGTACTCCTGTTACTTTTGGAGGTACTGGTTACAATCCGGGTAGAACAGATACTGTTAGGTATGCATTCCCCGACGATCCCAATAAAACTACAGGTTGGTCAATGTGTACAGTACAGGGATTGCCTTTCGGAGATCGAAGGACAATGCAGGCTACAGGGCCTCTTTTATTACAACCTGGAGCTACTAACGAATTGATCATAGGAGCAGTATTTGTGCCGGACATCGATTATCCTTGCCCTGATATCACAAGGCTGAAATTTGCCGATGACATTGCACAGGCGCTATTTGACAACTGTTTTGATATCACTGATGGACCTGATGCTCCGGACATCACTGCGGTCGAACTGGACAAAGAGCTAATACTGATGTTTTCCAACGAGCCTACATCCAATAACTTTAATGAAGGCTATGCTGAAATAGACCTTCAAGCTCCGAGAGATGTAGATAATAAATATCGTTTTGAAGGGTATAGATTGTATCAATTGGCCAATGCCAGTGTTACAGCCCAGGAACTGGGAGATGTATCCAAAGCCAGACAGGTTGGTCAGGTAGATGTGAAAAACAAAATCAGGGAAATATATAACTGGTCAGGACAGTCCAATCCGCTTGACCCTATTTTCGGTCCGGTGGTTTGGACTCCAAGTAAAGAAGTATCGGGAGAAAACAATGGCGTCAGAACGACTTTCAGAGTGACCGAAGATCAATTTGCCTTGGGTGACAGAAGGCTTGTGAATCACAAACAATATCATTTTTTGGTCTTAGCATATGCACATAACAGCTGGAAAACATTTGATTTAAAAACCGGCGAAGGACAACGCAAGGCATATTTGGAAGGAAGAGGCAATGTAGGCGGCCCTGCAAAAAGAGCATACACTTTGGTACCACGGCCTATTGTATATGAAAATCTTCAGGCATCGTATGGTGAAGGTCCTGTGGTAACAAGAATTTCCGGGGAAGGTAACCCTGGTAAATTTTTGGATATGGACAGCACTATGTATGATCTTATACTAAAAAACCAGCATAAAGGCAGAATTGTATATAAAAAAGGAGCAGGACCCATTGATGCTAAAGTTATCGATCCCCTTAGAATTAAAGATGGAAAATATAGACTTGAAATTAATGGTACTTTTGACTATTCCAGACCAACCTGTGCTTATGATGAAAATACAAAATGGACGCTCACCGATGTAACTAATAATAAAGTACTCCTGAAAGACAGAACTCTATCTATTGTTAAAGAATATATCATTAATAATTTTGGT
Source organism: Saprospiraceae bacterium (assembly GCA_043748345.1). Classification (GTDB taxonomy): domain Bacteria; phylum Bacteroidota; class Bacteroidia; order Chitinophagales; family Saprospiraceae; genus OLB9. The sequence goes on along the minus strand of JAYTNJ010000310.1, from coordinate 12,525 downwards.
ATGTCAATCACAGTGGGAAATGAAGATGATCCAGGTACGTCAAGGTCAGGAAATAATGGTGGTATTGGAGCAAGGTTGGAATATAAAAACCCTGCGGGACCGAGATGGTTTAATGCAGTACGTGACGCCGGAATCTATCAGACTACGTCACAAGGAAGCCAATCATTCCCTTTCTTAGATTTTGTGAGAAATGGTTTTGTACAAGACCCTGCGGCCGCACTTTCTAAACTAGGCAATGGATTTTTTGTTCCTTTTTTGTCTACGCGTTTTGAAGCAGATACTGATTTGCCATTCTACCTGAGTCCGGCAGCAAGGGATTTTCAGGCTATTATGACCAATCCGACCAACAATTCTATCAGATACCGGGATATGAATAATGTCGATATTGTATTTACTAAAGATACTACGAAATGGAGTAAATGTATCGTCGTAGAAACAGCCACAAATGATTATATCAATACAGGCTTACCTTCTATTGATAATACCAGAAACTTTGAAGTACGTCGGACACCTTCCGTAAATCAGTCAGGAAAACCACTGAATGACGGCACATTCGGCTTTGGATACTTCCCTGGTTATGCCATAGATGTAGAAACAGGGAAAAGATTGAATATTTTCTTTGGTGAAAATAGTGTATTTTCAGGAACTAATGTTAATATATTGGACAGAAGAAGTCCTCTTGGAGGCGACCTAATATTCAACCCATCATCACAATTGATTGCTGATAATGTACAAGATGCCAGGGCTGCCGTAATGGGAGGCCAGCATTATATTTATGTCACACGTCAAGAATATGATGGTTGCAAAGCACTGGAAGGTAAACTACGTAAAGGTTCGTCCACCCTCACCAAGGCAAAAGCGGGGCCAGCTATTACTTGGGTTTCGTTTCCTATAGGTGTAGCAAGTGACACTTTATTGTCAATAGACAAAGGACTGATTCCAAACGATCTGACCGTAAAATTGCGCGTTAATAACCCTTATGGTGAGTCCAGAAAATATAATATAGAACTCGAAAGAAACTGTGAGACCGATGGGGATAAACCTGTTTATGAGTTTGAATTTAAAAATAAACAGTCACAACAGCTGGCAGTTCAGGAAGAATATGTCGGTGCATTGTCCAGTGTAAACGTAGTACCTAATCCATATTATGCATATAGTGCTTATGAGACTTCACAATTTACCAGCGTTATCAAGATTACCAATCTTCCTGCCAAAGCAACAGTAACTATCTATAGTATAGATGGAAGTTTTATACGGCAATATAATAGAGACGAAAGAGGCGCTATACTTTCCGGTTCCAATAGACCCACTTCTTCAACGCAGGTATATCCGGATATCGAATGGGATATGAAAAATTTTAAAGATATACCTGTGGCAAGTGGAGTGTATCTGATTCATGTGTCAGCACCGGAGTATGGAGAAGAGAGGACGATAAAGTGGTTTGGAATAGGACGAAAATTTGATCCGAGTGGGTTGTAATTATGCTAATTATACATTTAAGTTTAAGATTTAAAGGATAGCACATGCAAATAAAAATATTTTTCGTTATTATCATTTTATTATTGATATCAAATCATGCTAAAGCAGGAAATCCAGATCGCCAAGGTCAGGCAGGAGCCGTTGAATTGCTGATGAATCCCTGGGGAAGAAGTGCGGGTGTACATTCTATGAGTACGTCTTCAGTAAGAGGCGTTGAAGCAATGCGTATCAATATTGCAGGATTGAGCAGGATACAAAAACTTGAGATCGGTTTGTCAAATAACAGATTGTTTAGTGGTACTGGTATGAATCTTAATAGTCTAGGATTAGGTTTCAAGATGGGAAAGTCAGGGGCCTTGGGGATAGAGTTCGCTTCTTTGGATTTTGGACAAATACCTGTCACTACCGTAAACCAACCGGCTGGCACAGGCGGGTTTTTCTCACCTAGTTTTTTTCAACTTGGTTTGGGATATAGTTATACTTACGCTAATAAAATATCAGTTGGTATGCTGATGAGGCTGGTTTCAGAGAGTATTCAGGATGTGACAGCTTCGGGCATTGCGCTGGATGCAGGTGTTCAATATGTTTCAGGGCCTAAAGACAATTTTAAATTGGGTATTTCCCTTCGCAATATTGGCTCACCGATGGCTTTCGGAGGAGAAGGTCTGTCCACTAAACGTGGCAACCCTGACCCTGCAGGTGGTGTACTCTACGAACTCACATATGACGCCAGAGCCGCCAGCTTTGAGTTGCCGTCCATGTTGAATATGGGAGTGTCTTATGACTATTATCTAGGTAATGAAAATTACATCAGGAGTTTAATCAATTTTACTTCCAATGCTTTTTCAAGAGATCAGATTGGGGCTGGCCTTGAGTTTAGTTTTCAAAATATAATAGTTCTGAGAGCTGCGTATAAATATGATATGGGTACGACCGATGGCGATACGAGAAATATTTATACTGGTTTTTCAGCCGGTGGATCTATTGAAGTGCCCATAAATAAAGGTGGTTCCAATAACCTCGGTCTGGATTATGCATACCGAACAACAAATCCCTTCAAAGGTACGCACAATTTTACATTGCGTTTTTCGTTTTAATGAAACTTTTTTATCAGTCTGTTCGTTTATTATATTATATTTATATTCATTCAAACAAACGTTTTCATTGATTCCGTCGTGAAAACGTTTGTTTTTTATTTTTAAACTCATATTAAACTTATATTATGTCAGTATCTTATATGACCCACGATGGTTATGAAAAACTGAAAACCGATCTAGAAGAGCTGAAATCCAAAGGTAGAGATGGTGCCGCAAAAGCCATAGCTGAAGCCAGAGAAAAAGGAGATCTTTCAGAAAATGCAGAATACGATGCTGCAAAAAATGCTCAGGGTATGCTTGAGATGAAAATCAATGAGCTTGAAAAAGCATTTGCCACGGCAAGAATCATTGACGAAAGCACGCTCGATACATCCAAAGTAACGATCCTGACCAATGTTACTATAAAAAATAAAAATAATGGCGCTGAAGTTACATATAAACTTGTGGCAGAAGCGGAAGCTAACCTGAAGGAAAAGAAAATTTCTGTCAATTCGCCTATTGGTCATGGATTATTAGGAAAAGTGGTGGGCGATATTGCCCAAATCCAGACACCTGCCGGATTGATAAATTTTGAAATAATACAAATCAGTCTCTGACATGGCCTCTATATTTTCACGAATTGTTGCCGGAGAAATTCCTTGTTATAAAATTCTTGAGGATGAAAATTTTTTGGCTTTTCTGGACGTATTTCCGCTTGTAGTAGGACATACACTTGTCATACCTAAAAAAGAAATTGATGATTTTTTCGATATGGATGATCAGACGATTGGAGAAATGATGATTTTTTCCAAAAACGTGGCTGAAGCTATCAAAAAAGCAATCCCTTGTATCAAAGTAGGCGTTTCTGTCATCGGTCTCGAAGTAGCCCACGCCCATATCCATCTTATACCTTTGAACGATGTTTCAAATATGAACTTTAGCCAAGCAAAGCTAACTATGTCCCATGCAGATCTAAACGAAATTGCTGCAAATATCAGAGCTAATCTTTGACCCTTCTTCCATAGAGATAAAACAATCCTGCGAGTCCTCCCAAAACAAAAAGTATAGAAATATATTGTGCCTGAGACAAATTGAGTCCAACCATCTGATATTTTTCATTGACTCTGATGAATTCTATAAAAAATCTTTCTATGCCATTCAGCACCATATAGATAAAAAATATTGTTCCCGGAATTTTAAATTTACGTTTATTAAGCCAAAGTAAAGCACACGCGAGAAGTCCAAAGGTCGTTTCATATATTGGGGTAGGATACACACCTGGTTTAAGCTCAAAACAATACCTCATACCACAACTTTTCAGACATGCATCCTCTGACGAAAGGCCGGCAATCCTTCCATTCCTAAATGCTTCAGGGTCACATTGAGATAGTAATACCCCATCGTTGTTTACATTATTGGGATAGTTGTACGACCATAACCAATCCGGTAAAAACCACCAGTTTGGTATGGAAGCCGCTTCAATACCCCAATCCCCATCACCGGAAAGCTGACATCCGATCCTGCCCACAGCGTAACCAAGAAGTATGCCCATGCCTGCTATATCCATCATAAATACCGGCCTGATTCCAATCTTCTTCACGTACCAGTATACAGCAATAAATGCAAGAATTAATCCTCCATACACATTTAGCCCCGCTCCTGAAAAAAGCGATCCCAGCGGATCCTTAAAAAACCCCGAAAGGTCTTCAGTGATAGAAAATAGTTTACTGCCGAGTACACCTGAAAGTCCTGCAAGTATGATGATATCATTAGTTTTAGAAGACGGGTATTGAAGGATTTCTATGGTTTTAGGATTGGGGTCTGCCATCTTATTTTGCCAGAAATAATATACCGCTGTGGAAATAGCTGCCATTAAACCTATTGCCCACATACCTTTTTGCGAAAACAAAAATGTGGCTGGGTCACCTTTGAATTCATTAAAATTTATAATAAGTAATGGTAGTTTTGCTCCCAAAACAAGTGCAAAAATGCTATTAATCAGAATATCTGTAACCTTAAGTTTTTCGGTCTGAACCGAGGTAATTTTCAAAGGTAAAATCAGCCCTTCTTTTTCCTTTTGCATTAATTCGTACTTCAGAAGAACCCCACATGCTGCAAGCGCCATAACCAGCATAAAGCCAAATGTCTTGAAAATCGAGGTCCAATTATCGACATTGGTTCCAAAAATATCATGAAAGAGATAAGATAAGTCAGGCCACATTTTTTTTAATTTTAGAAAGCAAAAGTAAGAAATATTAATCATGAGTTTAATATTAGCATGATTTTTGGACAATAAACTTAATGTCTACTCTCGTTGTTGGTTGACTGATTCATTTTATCATATCGCACTGAATTAAATATTGGGAATGAAACATAGCTTCTTTTTCATCTTTGTAATTTATTATAATATTAATCTTTATGCACAATCACCTGGGCTGGTGATACAGGGAGGTTTGACAGCTTCTTACTCCAAAGATAAAATAGTAACAAAACCCAAAGAAGGCCATTACGGATGGATGTTGGGAGCTGATGCGAGGGTTCTTGAAGGCGACCTGTACTTCATAATAGGTGGTCAATTCCATCAAACCAGTTTAGTATCCTCCAAGGGTGCTGATTTTTTTAAAAAAAATGACTGGAAAATTCTAATGGGAAGATTCGGGTTTGGGTTTAACGTCTTAAAGTTTTCTGAAAATCTCGCCATAAGGTCTAAAATCCTTGGATCATTAAATTACGTCCTGGATGCTCCTGCAGGTGGTCTGAATATTGATGGATACAAAGAGATAAACGATTCATATCTGGGATTAGTTACTGGTCTTGGAGTTACTATTGGAAGCCTGGATATTGATCTGGATTTTCAATATGGGGTTATAAATGCTTATAAGCTTAAACCGGAAACGACCTTTAATAGTTGGACCCTGATGACAGGATTCCATTTCTAAGCTTTGCCCATATATTTCAGAAGAATGGGTTCGTCATTTTTTCTACCCCGATTGTAGTCGGATCTCCATGCCCTGAATATACCCTGGTTTCGTCTGGTAAGGTAAAAAACTTAGACCTGATCACCCGTGTCAACGTTTCAAAATTACCGCCAGGCAAATCCGTCCTTCCAATACTGCCCTGAAAAAGAACATCACCTGATATTAACATTTTTGCATCAATACTTAAAAGTGAGATACTAGCGGGCGAGTGTCCGGGTGTAAATAACACATTTAATGAAGATTTCCCGAAAGTGATGGTATCGCCTTCATCAATAAAAATTTCAATAGCAGGTGAGGGATCATACGAAATCTGATACATTAATGCCGTTTGAACTCCAAATTGTAAAACCTGGGCTTCTTTTTTATGTGCCGTAAGTTTTAATCTATATGTTTCGCTGATGTATTTATTACCCAGAATATGATCTATATGACAGTGCGTATTTATGAGTTTTACTGGTAAAAGATGATTTTCGTTTATAAAATCTGACATCTCTTTACATTCTGCAACATTACTACATCCCGGATCTATGATGGTACATTCTTTTGTTTCATCATAGAGAATGTAAGTATTTTCGGAGAAAGCATTAAAAGTAAATGATTTTATATTCATCATCGAGGGTCAATATTTAAGTGATTAACAATAAATCAAAGTTAAGTAAAAAACTAAAAAATAATCGCAATATATTCATTATCAATATTTAATAATAAATTCATTCAAAATTGGATCCACAAAACTATCTTATAATATCGGTAAAAAATAAGAAAAATTATAAAATTAAATAGATGGTATAACTAAAAAGTTTTTTCGTTTACAAAAAATAATTAACTTTGCCCCGCTTTAACGGTCGGGTGGCCGAGCGGCTAGGCAGAGGTCTGCAAAACCTCGTACAGCGGTTCAAATCCGCTCCCGACCTCAAAACACTAAAGATCGCATTTAATTTGATGCGGTCTTTTTTTATTAATTCAATACACTCAGTAGTTCAGATTTACTACAGGGATAACCATTCCAAGTTATGAATTATAATGAAGTTCTACCCGGTAAATTCCAGGATATTTTACAACAGGACAATGTATTTACCATCACAACTGACAATCATTGTTCTATTCGTATCACAATTCTTACAGATCAGATTTTCAGAATCAGATATTCAACAGACGGGCAGTATGATAATGATTTTTCCTATGCATTGAGCAGTAAATTTGCAGTAAATCATGGAGAAATAGCTTATAAAATTCTAACAAACCATATAGAAATTACATCATCAGCACTTACACTCAATATCTATAAGGTGGATTGTAAGTTTATTTTCACGGACCCAGCAGGTAATATTATATGTCGGGACGAGAAGGGTTTTCATTGGGAAGAAAATCAACAGTTTGGTGGAAACATCGTCAAAATGAGTAAGGCGGTGCAGGAAGGTGAGCATTTCTATGGAATGGGTGATAAAACTATGCATCTCAATCTTCGGGGCAGAAGGGTAAGTAACTGGGCTATGGATACCTACGGATTTAAAAAAGAAGAAGATCCCATCTATAAAGCCATACCATTTTATACTGCGGTGCATGCAAATCTAGGATATGGCATTTTTTTTGACAATACATTCAGGGCACATTTTGATTTTGGTTCCGAGAGAAGATCTGTAACCAGTTTTTGGGCTGAGGGTGGCGAAATGAACTACTATTTTATCTACGGACCAGAGCTGATCGATGTCACCCGTCGCTATAGTATGCTGACAGGAACACCCGAACTTCCACCTTTGTGGGCATTGGGTTATCAGCAAAGCAAGTGGAGTTACTACCCTGAAAAAAAGGTTAAAGAAATTACAGCCAAACTCAGAAGCCTGGCCATTCCATGCGACGCTATTTATCTGGATATTGACTATATGGATGGTTTCAGGTGTTTTACATGGGACATTGAAAAATTTCCTGACCCTAAAAAAATGATCTCAGAGCTCAAAGATCAGGGATTTAAGACCGTAGTTATTATCGACCCGGGTATCAAGATAGATCCCGAATACAAAGTATTTAACGAAGCCATAGAAAACAATTATTTTTGCCGAAGGGCAGATGGACCTTTTATGAAGGGCAAGGTTTGGCCCGGAGATTGTTATTTCCCCGATTTTACAAATCCCAAAGTAAGAAAATGGTGGACAGGGCTCTTTCAGGATCTTATCGAAGATATCGGTGTACGAGGAGTGTGGAACGATATGAATGAGCCAGCTCTTTTTGAGATCAATGGAAAGACTTTTCCTGATGATGTCAGACATGACTATGACGGAAATCTATGCAGTCACCGCAAGGCCCATAATGTCTATGGTATGCAAATGGCCCGGGCGACATACAAGGGAGTCAAAAAATTCAATAATGGACTGCGGCCACTTATTATAACCCGATCAGCCTATGCCGGAGCGCAAAGATATGCTTCGGGATGGACAGGAGACAATATTGCATCTTGGGAGCACCTATGGATTGCTACCATGCAATGCCAGAGGTTGAGTACCTCGGGGTTTTCATTCGTGGGTTCAGACATTGGCGGCTTTATAGACCATCCTTCACCTGAGCTATTTGTGAGGTGGATGCAACTGGCCACTTTTCATCCTTTCTTTCGTTGCCACAGCTCAGGGGATCATGGTGATCAGGAGCCTTGGTCATTTGGAGAAGAAGCACTAAAAACTGTCAGAAAATATATCGAATTCAGATATCAGCTCCTTCCATATATTTATACCACATTTTATCAGTATGTCACCGAGTTTACCCCTATGCTCAAGCCCATTTCTGTCTATGACCAGCATGATCAGGACACATTATACAGGGTCGATGAGTTTTTATTGGGTGATCATATATTAGTATGTCCTGTACTTGAGCCCAATGCAAAATCAAGATATGTCTACCTTCCTAAAGGTAAATGGTACCATTATTGGACAGCTGAATTGTATGATGGCGGCAAAGAAATTCTTGCCGAGGCTGCACTTGATGAAATACCATTGTATATCCGTGAAGGTGCTGTCCTACCCTTCTTTCCTGTAATGCAGTATGTAGGCGAAAAACCCGTCGAAGAACTCACCCTGCGTGCTTACTTCGGAGGCGATAGTGTAAATAGCTATTTGTATGAAGACAGTGGCGATGGTTATGATTATGAAAAAGGAATCTATAACCGTAAAAGATTTAAGACACAATCTACTGAAAAATCTTTTCGAATGTCACTTAAGTCAAACGGCCACTACGAACCAACGTATAACGTGTACAAAATTATAGTACATGGACTACCATTCATACCTAAACAAATACTTGTAAATGATAAAGAAATAGTAATAAATCCTCAATACTTCGAAAAAAATATTCTTATTTTAAAAGTAGACAGGACTTCATTTATCAGTCTGGAAATTTTTTAATCCGGCATATACACCAAATAAATCAAAAAGCCGTTATCTCTTCATGAGTAGATATTTTGCATTATATTTTAGTTTGGCCTTGTTCATATTTCAGAGTATGGAATTAAGTTCTCAGAAAGGACTGGAGCTAGGAGGATGGTTGGGTACAAGTTTTTATTTCGGAGATCTCAACACAACTTTGAAAATTACAAAACCCGGTCCTGCAGGCGGGCTTTTAGTACGTTACAATTTTAACAATAGGATATCTGTAAAAAGTTCGCTCAACTTCGGACGGTTCGGTGCCGATGATGCTGATTCAGATAATAACTTCGAATTCAACAGGAACCTAAGTTTCCATACAAATATTTTTGACTTGTCGAATGTCATTGAATTTAACTTTTTTCATTTCGAACATGGTCATAAAACTTTCAACAAAACGCCCTATTTTTTTGGCGGTTTTAATGTTTTTCATTTTAATCCCACAGCCGAACTCGATGGTCAAAGATACAATCTCAGAGAATTGGGGACAGAAGGTCAGGCACCTGGAAGTGAGTATAGTCAGATAAACTTTGGGCTGGTCCTGGGAGGGGGTTTTAAATTTGATCTCAACAGAACTATCAGCATTAATATCGATATCAGCTCCAGATTTCTTTTTACTGACTATCTCGACGATGTCAGCACTATATTTCCTGACAAAACTGAACTTCTTGCCCGTAGGGGAGAAACAGCCGTTTTATTATCAGATAGATCATTGGTAGACGGACTGGGTGAAGCCGGCAGACAACGGGGAGACACCAAAGGAAAAGATAAATATACCTTCGCAGGAATTTCAATTATCAAATACTTTGGAGGAATCACTTGTCCTGATATATCAAGAATCAGGTAAAAAACTAAAACTAAAAAATGGTCATTTACAATCCTAAAGATTGGTGGAAACTCATCTTTGCTTTTCACAAAAGTGACACATTTAGGATGATGCTGCCCGGAATTGTAGCTGTTTTCATTTATACGGGCATTGTAGCCTATCTGGAAAATGAAGTTTTTCATGCCACATTTAAAAATACAACTGCAATACATTCTTTGGTGGGATTTGTCTTATCCATGCTGCTTGTATTCAGGACCAATTCTGCTTATGAGCGGTGGTGGGAAGGGCGCAAAGCTTGGGGTAGTTATGTAAACAATTCACGAAACCTGGCACTAAAACTATCCGTACTTACATTGACTGATGATGAAAGATCTATTTTTTCAAACCTGATCGGAAATTATGTATATGCAGCAAAAGAACACCTACGAGGTAACCATGTTTATAAGAATCTGGAAATTATATCAGGATATGATGAGCAATATTTTCAAAATTGTGACCACCTGCCCAACAGGATCATGCAGGCTATCTATAAGGAAATACAAAAACTGTATACTCTAAACCGCATTTCTGGAGAACAACTCATCTTTATTAATGAAGAACTAAGGTCATTTACTGACAATATCGGAATTTGTGAACGAATCAAACGTACACCTATTCCATTTTCATATAGTCTTTTTTTGAAAAAAGTAATATTTCTCTACGTATTTACAATGCCTATAGGTTTCGTTCGGGAATTTGGTTACTGGGCTATGCCAATCGTTGCTATAATATTTTATGTATTCGGCGGTATAGAACTCCTGGCTGAAGAGATAGAAGATCCGTTTGGTACTGACGCTAATGATCTGCCAACAGATCAGATATCCGAAACGATCAAAAGCAATGTAAGGGAAATATTGAGATAATTCTTGTTATACTTTCACTACATTTGTTGGGTAAAATAGCTTATGTCAACACCAATTAAAACTATCATTGTGCTGGTGACCAATACCGCAATATGGTTTAATGATAGTATGAGTCTACCCATTACTGCCACAAACCTACCTGTGGGAGAATTCCAATTTGTCTCAGGCAGGCATATCTTCTGGATAGTTGAGATGGTTAATTATGACAAAATTTCGGCCTCCCTGACTATTCGAATTATAAATTACAGGCCTTCAGAAACGGATGATTTTCTAAATCAACAGCCGAAGGCTATAGTCCAAAGCCTTATTTTTACAGAAATATACTGGCCGGCACTAAGTGCTGACCTGAGTTTTTATAAAAAAACATCGTTCTTACCTCTCATTGTAGAAAAAATGCCTGCGATAGAAGTTTCAGGTGAGACTATCGTGCACTTAAAAGCAGAGATAGCTTTCAATAAAGTCAGGTTTGGTGCCGGATTTATAGTTTTTGATTACAAATTTCATTGGTCAGATCAAAAGATTGAAGTTAAAATATACAATACACACATTATACCTGAGTTTGAATATGTAAAAACCTATTTCAGCAGACATTTTAACAGCAGGACTTTCCAGGTACTGATGGTAGTAACTGTAGATAAAAGGCAAATTGTGAAAGTAATAGCTTCCAGCAGACAAATAGAACAAATTAAGGATGTCGCAATAGATACTTTAAAATTTGTAAAAATGGAAAAACTAAAACGCCCACCTAAATTTTTAAGAGAAATCAACAAAAGCCTTTTTACCCCAGAAGATATTTTTGAACCATTTGATAAAAATATGATGGGAACACATCCCATGACTCAAAAGGAGCTATTTGATCATATCATGACTTGGGAGAGTATCCGCAATAAAAGACATCTGGAGTATCTATCGGGTCATTTACACGACATGAATGATAAGATAAGATTTACACTTACTCCATCTTTTGGTTTTCTTTTTGTAGTTAATGGAATTAAGATGACACACTATATTTGGGAAATGCTCAATACAAATGCGACATACATCTGGAGCTTTGACCAGGGAATATGGAAGCACAATAAGCAGGTGATAAAAATGGAAGAAGCGATATCTTTTATCAGAAATCAAGGCAGGGATGCTTACTTACGCAACGTTGTTCCAAATGAGGAAGTTCTATTCAGAAGAGTTTTACACAAGGGTGCAGGGTCACAAATGGTGGATCATTTTCCGCGATGGAGGCATAGCGTGAATGAAGCAATGATATGAAAGAAAATAAATATAGACTTGGATGCGGCACTTTATAAAAAATGACATAAATTTGTCCAAAATAACAATAAATCTATGTTCAGAATATTAATAGTAATCCTTTCTGTATCCTTTATGAATTCATGCAGTAAAGAAGAAGTTACTTCAAATAGTGGCAACCAGACTTCCCTTGCCAATATCAATTCAATGTCTGAATATGACACAACAATTAAAACAGGGGTAAGTATGATGTTTTTTCATGCTACATGGTGTTCTATCTGTACTGCTCAGCGCCCTGATGTAGAGGGACTATCAAGCGAAACATCTATAAAAGGAGCCAAATTGGGTCAGGTAGATACAGATAAGAGTAAAGATATTATGTCCAAATATTCTATTTCAGGCCAACCAGTGATAGTCATCTATAAAGAAGGTGTTGAAAAGCACAAACTTTTAGGAAAAGGACATAGCAAAGCCACACTGACCAATCTGATTAAAGCTTTGTTGTAAGGTTTAGTGTCAAGTTTCACAACGTTGTTGAAGTATTTGATTTTATAATCTTATGTAAATCTAATAATTTCTGATAAAATTGTTGTGGATTTTGGATAAAAATTT
>JAYTNJ010000309.1:0-3261 GCA_043748345.1 Saprospiraceae bacterium | reverse complement strand
TTCGGCTACGCCTTCACTCCGTAAGAAAGGGGGGGCTGGTGCCCCCAACAACCTAGTGAAACTAGACAAGTAGGGAATTAAAAAAATCCTAAGAGTGAGCAGTGAAAAAAAACATCAAAAAATATTTATTACAGGCGGATCTTCCGGCATTGGTTTGGCGGTGGCAAAATTATTCGCGATTAAAGGGTTTGATGTGTTAATCACATCTATTGACAAGGACGAATTGGACATAGCCATTCGTTCCATTAAAGAATTATCCCCCCACAGCACCATTGATGGATTTATCATTGATTTGTCAAAGGAAGCCAGCACATCACTCATGTATAAAACGGTCATGCGAATGATGCCGGAGCCTGACATTGTCGTAAATAATGCCGGATTCGGAACCTACGGATTTATTAATAATATGGATATGGAAAGAGAAATAGGAATGATTCATTTGATGGTCATGAATCTCTATCAGAGTTCAAGATTATTTTTAAGTGATATGATGAAGAGGAACCAGGGATGTATCATTAATATTTCTTCAATTTCAGCTTTTCAGCCTAACCCAACTCTGGCTACTTATGGCGCATGCAAAGCATTTGTTTATCAGTGGACTAGATCAGTAAGTGAGGAACTTAAAACAATAAAAAGTGCAGTACGATGTATCGCCATTTGTCCTACTCCAGTCAGAACAAATTTTCAGAAAGAAGCCGGAATGGGAAATTCAGCTTTATTTACATCATGGATGGTAGTAGAGCCCGAACTGGTTGCTAAAGAAATTTATAATGTATTTCTCTCAGGAAAAGACTATATAATACCAGGAAAATTATTTCACTTTCTGGGTATTTTCTCACGGAGGCTACCTGAGGGTCTGCTTATATGGATGGCAAAAAACCATCTGAAAGAAAAGGTTTAGGTCCACCGATAAATTGTTAACCTAAAAAAATATTATTTTGTTGAGTAATACTTATATTTGCTACAAAAATAGTTGACTTAATTTAACCCTAAATAGTTCATGTTATGAAAAATGTAATTCTGCTTATTTTATGTGTTTGCCATCTTGTGTCGCTGAGTCAAAAACTTACTTTGGTCAATATTGAAGAACTAAGGTCTTTTTCAGGTAGTTGGGACTACTGCAAGATAGAATTAAAGCCTATTGGAGATGATGTAAGAAATTTCACTTATTATAAAATTAATGAAATCAAAAGTGCATCTGATAATAAAGGTATTAATCTGAAGCCTGAAAATCCGGAAATACACAAATATAAACCACTAAACGAAAACGTAACTATAGCTCTTCAGAAAGCATCCAGATCAGCCACCACCTTTTCAATCGACGGTTCTGTAAGCTTTTATAAACCAACGGAAGCCAATGGGGGTATAGTAAAAATAGGCGGATTCAAGGGGAAACCCGAAGTTAATCTGGCCCCGAAGGCAGCGCCATATAAACTTTATTATTATGATAAAATCACTTTGGCAAAAAAGAATACTATTGATGAGCAAATTCGATATGATAATATTCAAAAGTTACCTGAGGAAGAACAAGGTTTTGCCAGTGAAGTTAATTCTCTGGTAAGCGGTATAAAATACTATGCTGAAAATGATCTGGATAATATGCTTTTTTTTGCTTTCAATGGTGATAATTCAACCATCTTAGGAATGGAATTTCAAGATGGCAAAGGTGAAAAAATATCTCCTGTTTCTTCTTCTATTGCTAATTCAGTGCATACCTATTATTTTAGTGAAAAGATCGAACCCAATATGAAAATTATCCTGAATGTCGAAAGTGCCAAAGCAGTTAAGGTTTTTCCCTTCGTATTAGTTGGCTTGGATTTGCCATAATAGTTGATATCTCATCCGTATTCCAAAATATGATTAGATACATTTTGGTCTATATTTTACATGCTATCATCCATTTTAGTCTTGGAGATATATTCTTTTTTATACTTTTGAGATAATAAATATTTGTAATATGAAAAGTCAAACTCCGACGTGGGCAATCATTGTTGCTATTTTAATGATGCTCGTTGGTGGCTGTGGCATCAAAAATGATGTCCAATCCATCAATATTAGGTCTTTTCTTGCCATGAAAGATAAAATCATTGATAAGATAGAAACTAAAAAAAATAAGTCTGCCAAAGATGATTCAGACTCATTAAATATTGCACAAGATGAAGCAAAAGAAATAAAAGTTGATTCATCAGAATACTCACTTAATGAAAATGAAGAAATCCGGGATTCAATAACTTCAGATACCCTTAATTCTGAAAATGAAATTAATATAAAAGATATGTTTGGTGCTATGCTGAATGTGCCGGAGGAGACCATAGTTTCCATCATTCGATTTGGGTATATTGGATTGTTTTTTTCTCTTCTTTTTGTGATTGGAGGTTTGTTTTTACTTATAAAGAAAAAATTCTCAATTTCTCTTGCTTATGGAGCCATAGGGGCTAACATTCTTTTCAGTATTATACGATGGACGATGCTTTCAGGTAAAGGAGGTACCCTTCTTGCCATCGGCAATAGCATAGGAGCTGCTTTTACCATTTTTGTTTCACTAATACTTTTTATTGTAATCATTTCCTGCGATAAAAGTCATTATGAAGAAATCTATAGTGATTAATCGTGACTATATATAACTATCTATCGGAAGTATGTGAAAGACAAGCTGATGCAAGCAAAGCAAAGAAAATGAAAGCCTATATGAAAAATCAGTTTGATTTTTTTGGCATTTCAAGTCCTGACAGAAAAGTATTAGTTAAGGAATTAAGATCCATTAATAAAATTGAATGTGATGTTGTCCTTTGGGAATTAGTCGAACAACTTTGGCTTGACCCACATAGGGAGATGCAATATATTGCATTGGATTTGCTTACACCATTGGCTAAAAAAATGGATTGCACCCAATTGCCTGTACTTGAAAGCAAGATTCTGAGTAAATCATGGTGGGATACGGTAGATGGAATTGTACCCGGCATTGTCGGAAATATATTTCAAAGAAATCATGCATGCAGGGATTCATATATATATAAGTGGATGAAAAGTGAAAACATATGGTGTGTATAACAAATTGCACAAAAGTAAAAACTGCACTACTATTATAACGAAGCTCATTCAAAAAAATTAAAATAGGAAAAATATGGTTACTTGTAAATATAATAATCTAAATTTAATGTGGAATATCAAAATTTGGTGGACAATAAAAAGAGAGTGGCCGTTCCGGTACGCGGAGCGATTTAGCGGAACTAGCCTTTTTTGTTTACTTTTTTTGGCAAT
>JAYTNJ010000308.1:0-10090 GCA_043748345.1 Saprospiraceae bacterium | reverse complement strand
TTTTCATGATCATACAGGTTATTTAAAAATTTATAAACTGACTCTATTTCTGATCGATTAAACTCATAAAAATTGTGTTCCACATCTTTTATAGCTTTCACAGATAAGGTAGCAGACCTTAGTGAAGAGAATATAATTTGAACAAATCTAGCTTCTGATTCACTCAACCTATTTTCTAATAACTTTGTCCCGTACCTAAATATTTCATTTTCATAATTTTTAAGTTCATTGTAATAATCCTTAGGTTCTTTGGCAGTTTTTTCAATAAAAAAATGTTGTCTGTTTTTAGCCGCTCTTAAGATAAAAGCCAAACATTCATTAAATAAAGCATCTATAGAAACAAAAGTATCCTGAAGGTCTACATATGGGAGATATTTAGCTTCTGATCCTTTATCAGCCGAAATATATTTATCAAGAAGATTAGTCAATTTTTGCAAAAATGGCATGATAATCAATATACCTAATAAATTGAAGGTGCTATGAAATGTGACCAGAGAGATCAAGGGGTCATTTATTCCGATTAATTTAATAGTTTCTAAAATTGGTTTAATGAATGCCAGAGTAAAAATAGCAGTTATTACATTAATCCAAAATTGAGCCCAGCCTGTTTTTTTCCTCACAGAATTTCCATTTATGGTACCAAGAAGTCCAGTTATGGTCGTCCCTAAATCAGCTCCGACCGCAAGATAACCTGCTTGCAACAGACTAATACTACCTGAAGCCAGGCAAGTCAGAAAAATCATCATCGAAGCCGAACTAGATCTGATAGCTGCAGCCAGAATAAATCCAAAAAAAACAAATATAATCCACGGCTGCCCATGAAGTAAACTCAAATCTGAAATTTGAGTAAAATCCAGCAACCCTTCTTTCATAAAATGAAGTCCCATAAACATCAATCCGAAACCAAATAGAAGTCCACCTACATGATGTATTCGTCCTTTTCCAACAAAAATTGATAAAATTGAGCCTATGGCTGTAATTGGGAGATAAATGCTTTCAAGATTTAATTTAAACCCCACCAAGGCTACTAACCATCCGGTCACGGTGGTTCCAATATTTGCTCCAAGTATCATTCCTATCCCATTTTTCAGACCTATTACACCTGCCCCTGTAAAAGACATAACAAGTAAAATGACTACTGAGCTACTTTGCATAATAGCGGTTGTTACTGCCCCTGCAATTACTGCTTTTAAAGAATTTCCTGTCTGACGCTGAAGAAATATTTTAAAATTTCTGCCAGCAAGAGATTTTATTCCATCTTCAAGATATGTCATGCCGAATAGAAATAAACCTAAACCTGTCAATAATTTCCAGCCATCTATTTGCGTCCAATCCATAATGTAAAAGCTCTGCTCCTTCTGGAAAAGTCATTAATGCCATAGCAAATATAGGAATTTACCCAATCAATCGCTCATACAAATACAGGTAGTTTTCATTTTGGATTTTCAAACCCCAGTTCTCTAAAAATTCTGGCAAATTCATCTTTAAATGGAGTTATAAGAGTTACTTCCTGACCGAAAATGGGATGAATAAAGTTGAGTTCCGATGCATGGAGCATCATATCCGAAAGATTAAATCTGGTCAGAAAAAATCTATTTTGTTTATTACATCCGTGAGGACGGTCACCAATGATGGGATGAAAAATATGGGATAAATGTTTTCTGATTTGATGCATCCTGCCGGTCTCAGGATATACTTCTACAAATGAATACCTTGATGTAGGAAATTTCCCTAGAGCCTCGGGGATTTCTACTCTTTGTAATGTAATGAATTGGGTGATTGCATCTTGTATTTTTCCCTTATTTGTTTTTAGTGGATAATCTATTATGACAGAGTCCGGGCTATAGCCTCTCACTATAGCAAGGTATTTTTTATTAACCTTTCGCTCTTTGAATAGCTCATTCATTTTACTTTGTACTTCTTTACTTTTCGCCATAAGCAGGACTCCGGAGGTTTTTCTGTCCAAACGATGAACAGGATATACCCGACTACCTATCATATTTCTTATTTCCTGAAGCATAAAAATATCAGCTGTAGGATCCAAAACAGATCTGTGCACAAAAATACCCGCCGGTTTACAGACAGCTATCAGGTAATTATCTTCGTAGACAATATCATATTTATTTGCTCTATCTATTTCAATGGATACCATTTCAAAATATTTTTTATAAAAAAAAGCGATTCCTGGAGGTTGAGGCCAAGAATCGCTGGTTGGTAAACTGAGTAACTGAATTGGTTCTATTAATCCATCCTCAGATCTTCAATATGAACACCTGTTACTGCCTTTGGATTGAAAGAAAAAATAGCAGGGTCATATTTTTTATTTGATTTTATATCGTTGATTTTAAGTGTATATTTCGATCCATCTTTCGAAAACACTCGTAAAGATATCATCTTATTTGAATTTTTATCAACAGTAAGTCTCATTTTTGAATAATCTGACTTTTTAGTCAGCGGTTTGAACTCTATATCAGCATGAATGGTTCCGAGTACTTTTCTTTCTTCAATAATGGAATAAATAAAATCACCTTTATCATACACACTCATCATTTGTTTTGGTGACATTATTTCAGAAGATTCTGACTCTTCATAATCAGAAATTTGTACTTCTTTATTCTTTTTCAGATAGACCCAAACAGTTTTTGCATCTGAATAAATCTCCTGATCCTTCAACTTAAGTTGAAATTTTTTACCATCCTGAACCACAGTACCTTTCTGTATCTCAGCAGGTTTTCCCACCATCTCCAATTCCATCTCAAAATTTACTTCCATGGTTTTGAAAGAATCGTACTGTTTTTTTAACTTTTCCAGTATGATCTTCGCTTTAGGGTCATTATCTTTTTTCGGGGCCATAGTATTTTGACCTAACATGATACTACAAAAAGAAATCATGGTGAAAAAAGCAAATACAAAACTCTTCATATTTATTATTATATATATGTATTCCTTATTAAGACAAATTTTACCTATTGTTTGTTATCGCAACTTAGTCAATATTGTGTTAATGTTTATTCTTTGCCATTTTGAAAAACAAAAATCTACATGATTTGCCGCAAGATAAATCATGATTTAAATCACTACAAATCAAAGTGAAAATATGATACCTTTATATTGCGAAATTTGATAAAATTATATCACGTCCAAAATGAAAAAAAACGGAGGGAATATAATAAGAGATTTTCTGGTAGAAACTGGTGAACTTGCATATTTTACTGCTAGATTTTTTAAGGAATTAATTAGGAGACCATTTGAATTTAAGGAGTTTTTACGCCAGTGTTTCAATATTGGTAATAAATCACTTTTATTAGTTGGTATTACAGGTTTTATCATCGGTCTGGTATTTACACTTCAATCAAGGCCTAAAATGGTAGAACTTGGTGCAGTTTCTTGGTTGCCATCTATGGTTAGTATTTCAATATTGAGGGAAATTGGTCCTATCATTACAGCATTAATTTGTGCAGGTAAAGTTGGATCAGGTATGGGTGCAGAGATAGGGTCTATGAGAGTTACTGAACAGATCGATGCTATGGAAGTTTCAGGTACAAATCCTTTTAAGTATTTGGTTGTCACAAGAATTCTTGCTACTACACTAATGATTCCGCTTCTTGTATTTATGGCAGATGCTGTGGCATTATTCGGTTCATTTTTGGTAGAGAATATCAAAGGTGATGTATCTTTTACATTATATTTTAATGAAGTCTTGATATCCCTTGACTTCATTGATTATTTACCGGCTACTATAAAATCGTTTTTCTTTGGATTTGCTATAGGTTTGGTGGGATGTTTTAAAGGATATAATACCAAACATGGAACAGCAGGTGTTGGCGTGTCTTCCAATGCGGCAGTTGTGGAAGCTTCGATTCTGGTTTTTATTTTAGATTTTGTTGCAGTATTAATCACAGATATTATTTATAAAATATGAACACCCAATCATACAAATCCAAAAATAAAGTGATACAAATCTCTGGCCTTAAAAAAAGTTTTGGAGATCACAAGGTACTAGATGGGTTTGATATGGATTTGTATGAAGGTGAGACACTTGTCATCATGGGAAAATCCGGTTCAGGCAAATCTATCATGATAAAATGTCTGATAGGGCTGGAATCTCACGATGGCGGAAGCATAAATGTAATGGGCAAAGACATGGATGAGATAAATGAAGAAGAATTGAATGAAATCAGAACAGAAGTAGGTTTTTTATTCCAGGGCAGTGCGCTTTATGATTCCATGACAGTAAGAGAAAATCTGGAATTTCCTCTTAGACGACATACTTTGAAATTCGGTAAAATTGGAGATGCAACACCACTTGTTTTAGAAGTGCTGCAAAGTGTTGGTCTAGAACATGCCATTGACCTGATGCCGGAAGAACTTTCGGGGGGTATGAAAAGGAGAATAGCCTTAGCCAGAACTTTGATCCTTAAACCAAAAATCATTCTATATGATGAACCCACCACCGGCCTTGATCCAATAACAGCTAAGGAAATAATATTATTGATGAAAACTATTCAGGAAAAATATAAAACTTCATCTATCATTATTACTCACGATGTGGATTGTGCCAGGTTTATAGCCAATAGAATGATCCTACTCGTGGATGGTAAAAACTATGCAGAGGGTACATTTAAAGAACTTGATGGATCCGGTGATCCTACAGTGCAGGCATTTTTTAAATCTTAACAAATGGAAAAGTCAACTGATCAGAAATTTAAACTTGGTGTCTTTGTAATCTTAGGCTTAACTCTTTTTTTATTGCTTACTTATTTTATTGGTAATCAGCATAGTATGCTTGGAAACAATATAGAATTTTATACCACTTTCAATAATATAAATGGGTTGAAGGAAGGAAATAATGTTAGATTTTCTGGTATAAACGTAGGAACAGTTAAATCCATTCAAATGTTAAATGACACTGTCATAGTGGTAAAAATCGCTGTAAACAAAAAAATCTCCCCACATATTAAAAAAGATGCAAAAGCCGTCATTACCTCAGACGGATTAGTTGGCAATATGATAATTAATATAATACCAGGAGGTGAGTCAGTAGTCAGCATTGAATTAGGTGACACCATCAAATCATATAGCAGAATAAGAACTGACGAAATGCTCAATACATTGAGCGTTACCAATGAAAATGCTGCTTTACTTACATCAGAATTACTGCTGATCACAAAGGAAATTGCTGGTGGAAAAGGGGTGATAGGAGCAATGGTGAATGACCCATCTATTACAAATGATTTAAGGCAAATTCTTATGAATTTGAGAAACGCGTCCTATGAAGCTTCCTCCTCCATTAAAAATATAAATCTTCTGGTGACATCTCTTGATAAAAAAAATAATTTGTTGGGTACCATCAGGGATACGTCGATCGCCCAGCAAATAAATACTATAGTAGGAAGTATAGAAAAATCAACAAGAAATATAGAAACCTTAGTAAACAATGTCAATACTACAGTGCTGAACGCCAATGAGACTCTGAATAATGTCAAACAAGGTCAGGGAGCAATCAACTACTTGTCCAATGACCGGACGTTAGTAAAAAAAATAGACCACACTTTTACTAATCTGGACTCTACTATCATGTTAATAAATGCAGCAAGTATCCTTCTCAATGAAAATCTTGAGGCACTTCAGCACAACTGGATTTTACGTGGGTATTTCAAAAAACTGGAAAAAGAAAAAAGTAAAAAGCTATAAATATATGCAATACCAAAAGTTATAATTTCCTAACTGGTATATATAAATTCCAATGAATTCATATCTTGTAGCATAAATACATCAAGATATGCCCAGAAATTATTTATTGCCCTTTATTATTATCGTTCATTTGCTGTTTGGATGCAATGGGGGGAAAAACAAAATCAATGTATCTTCTGATAATAAAGTCAAAAGTCTGATTTCGATATTTAAAGAATGGAGAGAATTTGAATTACCTCCACTAAAAGATGGAGCTCCGGACTATACAAAAGAGACATTTATAAAAAGATTTTCTGAATTTAAAAAGCTACAGACCAGGCTCATGGCAATCGATACGACAGCATGGCAGGTATCACAAAAAGTTGACTGGAGCATTATTTGGGCAGAAATGAATGGATTTGACTTTAATTACCGTATTCTGCAACCATGGGCTCGCGATCCTGCATTTTATAAAACTATATGGACTGAACGAAGCGATGTGCCGGCACATGAAGGCCCCACTCACCATAAGACTACAGAACTATGGACATATAACTTTCCACTAATAGCTACTGAAAAATCGAGGCTAAGAGAAGATTTAAGCGTAATAAAACCACTAAATGAACAGGCAAAACAAAATCTGACAGGTAATGCAAGAGACCTTTGGATTACTGGTATTAGAGATCTAAGGTTCCAAGTAGATGATCTTAAACAAATACTGGAATTTCCTGGTGTAAATGATGATCAGGACTTGGTATCAGTCATAAAAGCTGCTATAAATTCTACGACAGACCTTATTGACTGGCTTGAAAAGGAAGGAAAAAATAAAACAGGTCCTTCAGGTATAGGTAAGGAAAATTATTCCTGGTTTCTAAAAAATGTTCTTTTAGTCCCGTTGACATGGGAAGATGAAGTTATGATTCTAAAAAATGAATTAGCTAGAGCGTGGTCCACCTTAAAACTGGAAGAACACAGAAATAGAAAATTACCAATGCTGAAGGATGTTGATTCACCGGTTGCATATGACTCATTAGCAATAAGTGCATCTAAAAGCCTTATGACATTTCTTGAAAAGGAGGAAATCCTCACACTAAAAGATTACTACGAGCCAGCATTACAAAATCACCTTGGTAAATTCGTACCAAAAGATAAGCGTAACTTTTTCTGGATAACAGCACATTACGACCCACGACCACTTTATTCACATTTTTATCATTGGTTTGAACTGGCTCTGATGGATAATGAGCCCCACAAAAATGTAATCAGAAGAAATCCATTGCTATATAACGTCTTCGTGTCTCATAACGAAGGATTAGCAACTGGCGTTGAAGAAATGTTTATGCATGCTGGTTTGTATGATGACAATCCGAGAGTCAGAGAGATCGTATATATTTTGATTGCTCAACGAGCTGCGAGAGGGCTTGGGTCGCTATATGCCCATGCCAATATCATGACCATGGAACAAGCCGGTAATATTCATTCAGAATATACTCCTCGCGGCTGGATGAAAACAGAGAAGGAGTTATTAATATTTGAGCAACATCTATATCTTAGGCAGCCGGGATATGGGACAAGTTATATTACAGGAAAGTATTTATTGCAAGATGCTATTAAAGACTTCTCAAAAATGAAAGAAATGAAAAATGAACCCTTTTCCATCAGGGACTTTTTAGATAAGCTGAATGACCTTGGCAACATTCCTATGGTATTGGGTCATTGGGAAATGACAGGGTCAGACAGACATTTGAAGGAAATCAGAAGATAATTTTTTAAAAAAAACAGTACTTTGATAAGGCAAAATGATTAGTTTAATTTAATGAATTAAGAAGTAAACATTTGATTTGACTTTACAAGCGTGTTGCCCAATTGGCTATTAAATAGGCAGTATATATGTCAAATGACAAAAAATGTTATATGTTTTGTACCTTTGAACCAAAGATTAACGTTATAGGTTGTATTAATACTAATTTATTTTTATGAAATGGTTTAGATTTACTTTTCTTTTTTTAGTAATCGTCCTATCGAATGGACTTAAGATGAATGGTCAGGTAGCAGACCAGAGAAAATCTGAAGAAGATGTCAAGTTAGAAGATCAGTTTGTTGCTGCAAAACTACTTGTGTCTTCCGGTAAAAAATCCGATGCTATAAAATTGCTTGATTCATTGCGTAGAGTTACTTCCCCATCAGCATCTATTTACTTCGAACTAGCCAAGTTACACAATGAAAATAAAGATATTAACCTTACTGAATCTAACTTGAAATCAGCAATTCAATTAGATCCAAATAACGTTTGGATCAGACGATTTGAAGTCAATTTTTCCAAAGAACTTGGGAGGAAGGAAGTTGCCTTAAATGCTCTTAATCATCTGCTGACAATCCAACCAAAACATGCTGATTATTATGATCAAATGATACAATTGTACTTGTCAGACAATAATTATGATAAAGCCATTTTAGTATTGGAACAAAAAGAAAAAAATATAGGATGGAGTGTAAATAATACCATAAGAAAAGCTGAGATACTGGATGCTGGTGATAAACTGGACGAATCTATTACCACCTTAAAAAGTCTGATAGAAAAATTCCCTTTGGAAATAAAATATTATAAGCTGATTATCAATATATTACATTCTAATGATAAAATTTCGGAAATCGAACCATACCTCAGAAAAATTCTAGAAATAGATGAAAATGACAATGATGGAAAACTTGGATTACTATTATTGAAAAAGGGAAAAGGAACTCAAGATGATTATTTCACATCGTTATTACCATTGATTGCTAATGCCGAAGCTCCCATTGATCTTAAAATTAAAGAACTTTTACCGTATGTGCAGAAACATGCATTGTCGGGCGATTCATTATTAGGTAATCAGCTGATTTCGCTGTGCGACAAATTAGTCGTGGCACATCCTAATGAGGCAAAATCTCATGCCATATATGCTGATGTACTTAAAAATAACAACAATCATACAGCAGCTATAAGGCAATATGAAAAAACACTTACACTTAACAATAAAAACTACTCTGTTTGGGAGCAACTGATGTTTTGTCTTTTGATTACAGAAAACTTTGACCAACTTGCCAATACTTCAACAGAGTCTATAGATTACTTTCCTAATCAGGCAATGTCTTATTATTTTTTTGGAAAAGCTTTGATAGTAAAAAACGATCTCAAAAAAGCAGAAAACACTCTTTCAGATGCAAAAATGATTGCTGCAGGCAATCCTAATATTGACAGCAGAATTAATACTGCCTTTGCCGAAATAAATTTTAGAAAAAAAGAATGGGCCAAAGCAACCGCATTGGTCGATTTGGCTTTAAGTGAAAGTAAGGGACAAAATGCAGAAGCTTTCGAGCTAAAGGGAGATATTTTTAAAGAAACAAATGACTTAAAAAACGCTTCTATATATTGGCAAAAGGCATTTGATCTGGGATTAAGGTCACATAAATTGGTAACAAAACTAGAATCTGTAAAAAATAACTGATGCGTTTTATCTTTTTTTTGTTAATAATAGCAACGGCTGGCTGTAAAACTAGTAAAAGAATCGCTCAGCTACCTCTACCTGAAAGAACCAAAGATGAAGTGATCACAGCCCTAAAGTCCCGAAACATTGATTTCAAATGGTTCAGTGGTAAGATGAGTACTGCCTTGGAGTCGCCTGACGAAAGTGTATCTGGATCCATGAGTGTCAGAATGAAAAAAGATAGCTTGCTGTGGGTGACCGTAAAAAAATTTGGCATCGAAGCCGCTAGAATTCTTGCAGATAAAAACAAATACACAATCCTTTATAGGCTGGAAGGTGTATATGAGTCAGGACCAATTACTCAGATAAACGAAATAGTATCGCTTTCTGCCAGTTTTGAAGATCTTCAGGAGTTGATGTTTGGAAATGTTCTTCTCCCGGAAGAAAATAATATCACTTTCTTTAAAGACTCCATTTATTTTGTGGTAAGTACAAAAGTAGATGACCTTGCTATAAAATATTATGTCAACGGCTACAGCCTTGAATTGGAAAAGATGGAAGTTGTTGATAAGATGAATAGAATTGCGAAAGCGTATTATAGTGATTACAGACAGATCGGAACGTATGGGAAAGTGGCTTATGAAAGAATATTTGATTTCCCTTATTCTTCTACTTCAAATGCGACTATTACCATGAGATTTTCTGAGATAGAAATAAATATTCCTAAAGAAATCGTGTTTTCCATCCCGTCTCATTATGAGAAGATTAATTAAAACTTACTTGTTTTTTGGATTCGTTTTAATCCATTACTCTATGCTTTCTCAAAACAGGAAGGAGCTGGAAAACCAGCGTATGCAAATCATAAAAGATATAGAAAAAACATCAAAAGCACTGGAGCAAACTAAAAAAACTAAAGAGATAAATCTTTCACAGCTGAAAAGTCTGGAAAA
>JAYTNJ010000307.1:0-4032 GCA_043748345.1 Saprospiraceae bacterium | reverse complement strand
CTCCTTGTTTATTGTCATTTTCTGATGGGTCATAAACAGGTACCCAAACATCTTTTTCACCATAATTATTAGGTAGTCTTTTCATAAGTCTCTGATCTGTTTCTCCCTGGAGAAATCGCTCAAAGTAACCTTCAAGACCAACTCTGTCAGCATTATCTCTATCTACACCTATGGTTCGTGATGCTAACTCACCAAAAGGTTTCATTCTTTTGCCATATCTGCTTTTTACCAAGCCTCCCCGGATAGTTCCTAATCGTAATATCGGGGCCCTTTTAAGCTTGTTGTAAGCATCAATATCAAGTCCTTTGGCAATAAAAAAATATTTATTTCCCTTTTTACGGGCTATTTTAAGATTACTCTTCCATTGGGAAACGGTTTTGTGCCGAATGAACTCCAGATCAAAATTACTCAGAAATATAGCCAGAGAATCAATACCCCTGTTAAAGTCTTCCTTTCTGATAATACTCATATCCATCCTAACCTCAAAGAACTGTAGTGAAGTGGACAACAAATTACTTTCTTCAGCGTAAATGTTACCTCTGTCGGCATCAACAGTACGCCATTGTACATTTGCTTCTCCCTTCTGTCTCCACTTTTCTCTCTCAATAAAACTAATATTAAAAATTCTGAACAGGATGGCTACTGTGGCTACCACAAAGAAAAACATCACTAAATAAGCCCGCCATAGCAACTCCTTCTTCCTATCCATGAGACTGTTACATTGTCATTTTACTGTTTTTTCCGCCACAATTTTATAAGGTGGCTCTTGGGAAGGCAACAATCCGCTACCTTCAACTTTTCTTTCAATTTGCGATTGTATGCTACCATGCATCACTTCCTGCCTGAGATTCATGGCTCTCCACTTCGTATCTTTTACTTCCTGTTTCAATACTTCAATTTTTCTTACTGCTTTTTCAGAAGCATGGGCATTGGAGATATAAATAACACCTAACAACGCCAGATAGCATACAAACGGCAAATTGACAAAAATCCATTCGACCCATTTCAGTCTAAAAAGTGTAGCTTTCTTATCCTGGAAACTAGTCATATCAATTAAGAATTAAGAATTTTATATTTCAATTTATAAGTCAAATTTTTTCAGCCGCTCTCAACTTTGCACTCTTTGATCTTGAATTTTCTTTTTGTTCTTTAGGGCTTGCTGAAATTACCTTTTTATTAATCAGCGAAAAGGTTTTGAAAATATTTCCAAATTCATCCTTTTCCATTTCACCATCAAAATTTCCACTTTTAAAAAAATTTTTGACTACTCTGTCTTCAATGCTGTGGAAAGTTATCACAACAAATCTTCCACCCGGCTTCAACACTCTATACCCTTCAGCAAGCAATTCTTTTAAAGCTCCGATCTCGTCATTCACCTCCATGCGTATTGCCTGATAAACCTGCGAAAAATATTTCATTCTTGGCCCCATAATATGTTGTTCCAACACCCTGTTGAGATCAAATGTGGTTCTAATTTCAGCCAGTTTGCCATTATGGATTAATGCCTTAGCTAAGGTTTTAGCATTCCTGACTTCACCATAACTACTCAAAACTTCGATTAATTTTTGTTCATCGTATGTTTTAAGTAAAATAGCTGCTGTTAAATCAGCTTCCCTATTCATCCGCATATCCAATGGCGCGTCATACCTGTAAGAAAAACCTCGATCCGCCTGATCCAGCTGATGTGATGAAACTCCGAGATCTGCAAGAATGCCATCTACCTCATTTATACCTTCAAGTCTCAAAAACCTCCTTATATATCTGAAATTGGATTCAATTAATGAAAATCTTTCATCCTGTAAGATATTGCCCACTGCATCAGCATCCTGGTCAAAGCCGTACAAATGCCCTTTGGCACTTAGCTCTTTTAAAATCGTTTTGGAATGTCCGCCGGCACCAAATGTCACATCGACATAATTTCCTTCTGGCCGAATATTTAGAAGTTCAATACTTTCCTCTAATAATACAGACACATGGTAATCACTCATGATCCCTCTTCGCTCGGGCTATTCAATGGCTTTATACCACCAAAAATTGCTTCAGCAATAGTCCCAAACTCATCCGGTTCACTATCCAGCATTTCATCGTATTTTTCCTTAGCCCAGATTTCGATCTGATTCTGATATGCAAACAGAACAACGTCTTTATCTATACCCGCATACTCCATCAGACTACCCGGAAGATTGATACGCTCCGAAGCATCCATCTCCAGCTCTGTAGCACCACGATAAAAATATCTGATCGCCTGCCTCTGTTGTGTACTGTAAATATTGAGTTGATTAATCTCCTTCGTCTTCATTTCCCAAACGTCATTGGGATACAACATCAAATGTTTTTCAAATCCACGGTTGATTGTAAACCTGAGATTTCCGTCGCCGCCGATTTGCTTCACAATTGCCGCTGGCAATTTGAGCCGACCCTTGGCATCAAGTTTACATTCATATTCTCCGGTGAACTGATATTGTTTCACACTTTCTGTTGGTTGATAAGGCAAAGATAGAATCCATTCCCACTTTTTCCCACTTTTTACCAAATAAATATCAAAATATATATATAATTTTTTTAATTTGTTGACTAATGTAATCAAATGTGTTACATATTGTAAATAATTTGATTACAAACGGCCGTAAAACATAGTTTTTAATAAAGTAACTTGACATCAACTACAGAATTAATTAATTTTAAATATTACGTAAAAATATATGTATTTAATATAATAGTCCATTATATATATGAAATTTTAAAAAATAATACTTAATACATATATATTAATTTAATGTAATAGTATTAAAGAGAAATATTCTACATAAACAATATTAATAAAAAGTCTAATGTGATCCTATGAGATTTGAAATAAAATCATAACCCTTACCATAAATAATTATTGGAGGAAAATCCTGAATATCAGCACTGTTGCTCTAATAATTTATTTTCACAATTTTGCGAAAGTAAGTACAATAAAAAATGTCTAGATGGGTATAATAGTACTGGCTTGTCAAATAAATAGGGGACTTTTCAGATGGAAAAAACCATAGCAAAATTAGACATAAAAAATATTTTAGATTATTTTGTGACGACATACGCATTATGCCTTGATAATCCCCTATACTGAAAAATTAAATTAAACAATATGAAACAGAATGAAACTGACCTCTCAATACTATTAAAAAATATCAATCCAATCCTAAATTCAGGCGATTATGTAATTTGTACAACTCCTGATTTCAGAGTCGTAAATATAGGTGAGATAGTGATGATGTTTCGAGAAAATGAAGGGTTTACAATCATTCTAAAAAAAGAGTTAGCTGACACTTTGGGACTATCCTATAGTTTTACAGCTGCATGGATTACACTAGTGGTTAATTCATCACTCCTCGCAATAGGATTTACATCTGCATTTGCTAAGGCCTTAACAGAAAATGGAATAAGTTGCAATGTAGTAGCAGCATTTTATCATGACCATATTTTTGTAGCCAAAAAAGATACAACTAAAGCTATGAAAGTATTAAAAAACTTAAGCTATAATTCCAATCTGTAGTACTAAGAAAAAAGACTTCAGATTCGCTATTTTTTCTTCTTGAATAGATTTTTAAAAAACTTTTTCGTTCCTGATTCTCTGCCGATGAGGATGTATCTAATGCTAAACCCTGATGTTGTGTAAAATCGCTGATTACTGCCGCTATTTGCAAAAGTCACTAAAGGAAGGTAATCTGTAGCAATACTTAACTTTCCTATTGAGAATTCTGCACCAAAACTTAAGGCAAGACCTTGGCTACTTTTTTGCTGCGGGATATCAATATTTGCTTCATGAATTTTTCTTGAGTAGATACCTGCCCCCATAAAAAAATTAAACCTTTTAGTGAGTAATGGGTAATGCTGTTTTGCAATAAGTGCAGACATTTGTCTTCCCGCAAAAGTTCCCGGTTGAATGTTTAGTTCTAAAGTGGTCTTATTTGCTATGCGTTGAGCAAAACTGATACCGAAATCATCTGCAATTCTTATTCCTGCAATCGTATTATACTTCTGGGCTAT
>JAYTNJ010000306.1:0-10423 GCA_043748345.1 Saprospiraceae bacterium | reverse complement strand
GGGAAATCATGGACAGATGAAGATTTTTGTACCACTCAATTTTACCACGTTACCACGACTAATCACGTGCCGTATCATGTTGCTGGAGCCCAGCAGGATAATTCGACACTTGCCATTCCAAGCGACGGTTGGTCTCATATGAACGAACTTGGTGAATGGGGCTATGATGTGGGTGGCGGTGAGAGTGGATATATCACTTCACATCCTGACAACCCTGATGTTTTTTACGCAGGTAGTCAGGGAGCACTACTCACAAAATATGACAGAACTAATGGACAAATCAGAGATATACAAGTATACCCGCGCTTTTTTTCAGGCGAACCTGCAAGCTCTCTCCCCGAAAGATGGCAGTGGACCTACCCTATCGTTTTTTCACCAAGAGATTCAAAAATTCTGTATACCTGTTCACAACATGTTTGGAAAAGTATGAATGACGGACAAAGTTGGGAAAAAATAAGCCCTGATTTAACGTATGCTGACCCTGAAACATTGGGGCCTACCGGCGGTGAGATCACAAAAGATATGAACGGCCCTGAAATATATGCCACCGTTTTTGCCTTGTCTCCTTCTTTTCATGACATAAATACAATATGGGCCGGATCTGATGATGGCAAATTAAATCTTACCAGAGATGGCGGTAAAAATTGGATCGACATTACACCTAAAGATTTACCAAAAAATTCAGTAATAGCTATCATTGATGAATCTAAACACCAGGCAGGAACAGCATACATTGCTGCTTTCAGATATCAGGTGGATGACAGGCAGCCGTATGTCTACAGAACAAGAGACTTTGGAAGAACTTGGAATAAAATTGTAACCGGAATAAAAGACGGACATTTTGCCAGGACCATCAGAGAAGATCATAAAAGAAAGGATTTATTATTTTTAGGCACAGAACATGGCATATATGTTTCATTTAACGGTGGTGATCACTGGCAGCCATTTCAACTCAATTTGCCTGATACACCGATACGTGATCTTGTCATTAAAAACAATGATGTAGTTTTGGGAACCCACGGTCGTGGATTTTGGATATTGGACGATATACAGCCATTAAGACAAATGACACCTGAACTTATGAAACAAAATGCAGTTCTTTTTACTACGAGTGACCCTATCAGAGGTGTCTACGACGCCATTTTTCAATACTACTTAAAAGAAAAGTCAGATACTGTAAAAATTGATATCATGGATGTAAATGGTTTGATAGTAAGAAGTTTTACAGGTACTGAGCCGGAGTATAAGAATGACCCAAACATACCTCGATGGGAAAGGGAGCCTGCTCAACCTACTACAGCCGCCGGGCTGAACACTTTTAGTTGGAATTTAAGGTATCCTGGTGCCACAACTTTTGAAGGCATGATTCTCTGGGGAGCCAATGCAAAATCTGGTCCTAAAGCACCCATCGGTCAGTATCAGGTTAGGATTAATGTCGGCAGTTATTCTCAAACTTATCCTTTTGTCATCAAAATGAATCCAAATCTGAAAGGTGTAAGTGAAGCAGATTTGAAGGAAACTTTTGAAATAGCAACAAAAATCAGGGATAAAGAAAGCGAGAATAATGAAGCTGTGATTCGCATTAGAAAAATTCGTAAGCAAATTGAAGACAAAGAAAAAGAAGCAAATGATATCTCTTTTTCAACATCGGCAAAAGAATTAATTAAGCAAATAACAGCAATTGAAGAAGAGCTATACCAGACCAAAAATCGCAGTGGTCAAGATCCTCTCAATTTCCCAATAAAACTTGGAAACCGAATTTCAGCCGTCCGTAGAAGTCTGGAGACAGGTGATGCTAAGCCTACTGCAGGGGTTTATAAGGTATTTGGAGAATTATCAACAGAATTGAAAGGGCACCTTAGTACGCTTGATCTTGTCCTACAACAAGGCTTGACGCCATTAAATCAAATATTACAAAAAAAGGATTTGAAGATGATGGATGATAAAAAGTAAAATCATCTAAAAAAAATTGAAGTGCAATAGTATAAGCTTTACATTATATAATCCTTAATAGCATCAGCGATTTTTCTATCATTGCTTAGCCTGGGAACTTTGTTCTGACCACCAAGTTTACCTTGAGATTTCATATAATTTCTGAAGGCATCTTTTTGCATAACTCTCAATTTTATGGCTTGTAATATGTTGCCTTTGATAAGATCTTCATAGTAAATATTCTGTGCGCACATTTCCGAATCTACAGCCCTGGCAAATTGTGCTACATCAGATGGTACATTGCCAAATTCAACAAACCACTCATGATATGGCTGGCTTCCATCTGGTGGATTTACCTCGGGAGCGACTGTAAACTCAACAATGGATATGTTTTCTCTGTTGGCAACAACCAGTATGGCTTCTTCGACCTCTTTTCCTATGACGTGCTCGCCAAAAGCAGAGATATAATGTTTGACCCTGCCACTTACTTTTATTTTATATGGATCCAGACTTACAAACCTTACACAGTCACCGATATCGTATGCCCAAAGGCCAGCATTATTATTGATAATCAGAGCATAATCTTTATGCAACTTGACATCACTCAACATCAACCGTTCCGGATTTGCATCAGATACATTTTCTATCGGTATGAATTCAAAAAATATTCCTGAATTGGTATTTAACAAAAGTCCGCTGTCGTTTACATCATCCTGAAAAGCAATAAATCCTTCTGAAGCCGGATAAGTCTCTATACTATCGATTCTTCCTCCTACTAATGACTCAAGTTTATGCCTGTATGGTTCGAAGTTTACCCCTCCGAATATAAAAAGGCTAAAATTCGGGAATATTTCTTTGACAGTATTTTTACCTGTTTTCTCCAGAAGCCGTTCAAAATACATCTGTACCCATGGAGGTATACCGCTTATCAGTCGCATATCATGGTGAAGTGTCTCGTCCACCACCTTCTCAAGCTTTGTCTCCCAGTCATCTATACAATTTGTGTCATAAGTTGGCAGTTGATTGCCTTTGACCCAGGCTGGAATTTCATGATTTACAATACCTGAAAGTCGTCCTGTCGGAATATTCCCTTTTTCTTCAAGTATCGGTGATCCGGATAAAAAAATCATTTTACCATCAAATACATTTGCTTGCCCCTGTTGATGAAAATAGTTTAGCATAGCATTTCTGGCTGTTTCAATATGATTGGGCATACTCTCTGTAGTAATGGGAATATACTTTATTCCACTGGTAGTTCCGGAAGTTTTTGCAAAATATTTAGGTTTACCCGGCCAGAGTATATCTGGTTTACCTTTTGTAACCTGGTCTATATAATGCCGTAATGCTTCATAATCTCTGACTGGAATCTGCCTTTTAAAATCTTCGTATGTGCGAATATCTTTAAAATTATGATCCATTCCGAAAGATGTATTTTTTGCCTTGTTAATCAAATGGTTCATGATCGCATGCTGGTCAGCTACTGCCTTCTTCTTCCACTTGTTTATTTTTGCTGCTATCAGGCCCGCTGCCTGTAATATGATAAATGATTTGATTCCCATTAGAAAATTATAAAATTGCTGCAAAGATATGATTTGGAATCCTTCGAAAGAATACTAGATTCGCTTAATGATTTAAAATTTAAGAAAATGCCATTTTTTGGTTTTGAGATATAAAAATGACATAATTGTGATCCCGCCCCAATAGAAAATTTCAGCTGACCATGCCCAGTAAAGATCAATATACCAAAGCTTTATCATAAAATAGCTATATATTATATAAAAAACAGTAAATATAGTCTGAATGCGCAAAGCAGTTTGAGTATGACCCGTACCTATCAACCCATTAATAAAAATTCCGCCGACTCCGAATGTCATTAATATTATCAGCAACATCGGCATATACGGTTTTGAAAGCAGAATAAGGGTCATATCTTCCTTTCCAAATAATGGATAAAGAAAAAATTCCGGAAAAAATACAACCGGAAGCGAAATGACCAAAGTAGAAATCAAATTAATTTTTGTAGTTTTATAAATTAATGGAAGTACGGCCTGCCTTTTGCGATTACCTATAAAATTGCTTACCAAAGTATTAATGCCGGCCGAATAGCCCCAGCAAGGTATCGAGAGAATGAGATAAACTGTCCTGAGCATATTGGAAATTTCAAGCTCACGCCCCCCAATATTTTCTATAAAACTGAAAAACAAAAACCATGAACCGATACCGAGAATGGACTGAAAAACTATCGGTGTAGAGATACTAAACATACTTTTGAACGTAGATATACTTAGCCTATGAATGCTGAGCAACTCATATTTTCTATTGGACTTATCCCAAAACATATAAGCAACAAATACTAAAAATGCTACCACTTCTGCAATGGTGCTTGCAAGTGCGGCCCCCCCAATACCCATCTCGGGTGCTCCGAACTTACCAAATACAAGAATATAATTTAAAATAATATTTACAATGATAAGTACCAAAGTATCGTAGATGATGAATCTGGTGTTGGCAATACCAGTATAAAATGATATCAACGAGACACCTAAATAACTAAAAAATACTCCCCAACTTCGGTATTTTATATATTCAATACATTTTTCCAGTATATCCGGATTCTGTATAAAAAGAGTAAAAAAGTCTCTGGAAAACAACTGAAGGAAAATAAAAATAATTATTGAAAGAATAAGTTCAAATAAAAAAAGCGCTTGAAAGTCAGTACCCGCGCCTTTATAGTTATATTCTCCATTTCTTCTGGCTATTATGATTTGACCTCCCCTTGAAAACCCATAACCCATACTTGCAATGATCAAATAAAAAACCCCCACAAGTCCCGCTGCTGCAAAATCAAGTGAATCGTAGTGATATAAAAAAACGTTGTCACTTAATACAATAATATTCTGTGCCGCACTGCCCAGCATGATCGGAACTGAAAGGGAAAGTATTTGTCTGTAAGATGTACTTAACTTCATACGGAGCGCAAAATATCGGTTTTTCTGCTCATTTTGTAGATAATCTAGAATTTTATGTCATTATTCACTTACATTTGAAGATTAATTCATCAACTTAAAATTCTTAAAGCCTTATGTTAAAAAATCATTTTTATTTAGCTTGTCTTTACCTTACTTTTGCCCTTACGTCGTGTAAAAATACCGATGGCACAACTTCGAGTGATATGGTTTATAAAGAAAGTATTTTGATGACTAAAAAAGATATAAATGCACCCGTGGCCGAAAAAAAGCCCGAATCAATTTCAATGCATGGTGATACCAGAATAGATAATTACTTTTGGATGCGTCTTTCAGATGAACAAAAAAATGCTAAAACTCCTGAAACCCAAGCCCAAAAGGTACTCAATTATCTCAATGCTGAAAATGCATACAGAGAAAAGATGATGGCTCATACGGATAGTTTTCAGATACGTCTTTTTGAAGAAATAAAAAGCAGGATAAAACAAACGGATATGTCCGTGCCTTACAAAGACAACGGATATTTTTACATCACCCGATATGAAGAAGGAAAAGAATATCCTATCCACAGCAGGAAAAAAGAAAACCTTGAAACCCCTGAAGAAATCATGCTTAATGTCAATAATTTGGCGGAGGGCCACGCTTATTATGCGGTAGGTGCCAGATCTGTAAGCCCTGATAATAAAATTCTTGCTTATTCTGATGATACTGTGAGCCGCCGTCAATATACGATACGATTTAAAGATCTCATATCAGGAAAAAATATGACAGACGTAATACCGGTAACTACAGGTGGTGTTACTTGGGGAAATGATAACAAAACGATATTCTATTCAAAACAGGACGCCGCTTTAAGATCTTATCAGATTTTCAGACATACCCTTGGTACTCCTGCAAAGGATGATAAGCTCATTTGGCATGAAAAAGATGAAACTTTCGGAACTTATGTGTATAAAACCAAATCAAAAAAATATTTGATCATTGCTTCATCAGCCACACTTTCCAATGAATATCAGATATTGGAAGCAGATAACCCCAATGGCAACTTTCGCATGTTTCAGCCCAGAGAGAGAAAACTTGAATTCTCCATAGACCATTTTGGTGACAATTGGTACATACATACTAATAAGGATGAAGCTACAAACTTCAAAATTATGGTCACTCCTGAAAAGAATACTACCAAAGAAAACTGGAAAGATCTGATGCCGTATGATAAAAGCATTTATACTGAAGGTATGGATCTTTTTAAAGATCATATGGTCATATCAGAACGTAAAGATGGCATCACTCAGCTGCGCATCAGGCCATGGGGTGATAAAAATGAGCACTATATTGAGTTCGGCGAAGAATCTTACACGACAGGTACCGGCATAAATCCCGATTTTGATACTGACGTCTTACGACTGGATTATACATCAATGACAACACCAAATACTACCTATGACTATAATGTAAAAACTAAAAAACTCACATTACTTAAACAGCAGGAAGTCATTGGTAAGTTTAATGCTTCTGATTATACCTCTGAGCGAAAAATGGTCAAAGCTACTGATGGCACCATGGTACCGTTATCAATAGTCTATAAAAAAGGATTTAAACAGGATGGTACAAGACCAGTTTTACTTTATGGATATGGTTCTTATGGAATAAGTTCTGACCCTTATTTTTCATCTGCAAGATTAAGTCTGCTCGATAGAGGATTTGGTTTTGCGATTGCCCACACCAGGGGAGGCCAGGAGATGGGCAGACAATGGTATGAAGACGGCAAATTTCTAAAAAAGAAAAATACGTTTACAGATTTTATTAATTGCGGAGAATACATCATAAAAGAAAAATATGCTGCCGGAGACAAACTTTTTGCCAATGGAGGTAGTGCAGGAGGATTATTGATGGGGGCAGTCATGAATATGAAACCCGATCTTTGGAGAGGTGTAATTGCTGCTGTACCATTTGTAGATGTTATAAGTACAATGCTCGACGAAAGTATTCCGCTCACTACAGGAGAATTTGATGAATGGGGGAACCCTAAAGATAAAATGTACTATGATTATATGAAATCTTACTCTCCGTATGATAATGTAGAAGCTAAATCATATCCATCCACACTGATCACGACTGGTTACTGGGACTCACAGGTTCAGTACTGGGAACCAGCTAAATGGATAGCTAAACTAAGGGAGCTTAAAACTGACAAAAATCCACTCTTAATGTATTGTAATATGGAAACCGGTCATGGAGGTGCTTCAGGAAGATTCAGAAGGTTGAGAGAAACTGCTATGGAATATGCGTTTATACTTGACTTGGCAGGTTTGGGTGAAGAATGATAAAAATTAAATAAACAAAAAAAGGCAACTTTCATTAAGAAGGTTGCCTTTTTTTTAGATATTAACTCAAAAATTTAGTTAACTGCGTCAGTAAAAGATTTTCCTGCTTTAAATTTTACAGAAGTTTTTGCTGCGATTTTGATTGTCTGACCTGTTGAAGGATTTCTTCCTTCTCTTGCAGGCTTGTGAGCCGTTGAAAAAGTACCAAAGCCTACAAACGCAGCTTTATCTCCACTTTTCAATGTACTTTCAATACCACCAAAAACTGCTTCAATAGCGCTTCCAGCTTGTGATTTTGTAATGCCAGCTGCTTCAGCCACGGCATTGATTAAATCTCCTTTGTTCATTTTATTGATTTTAAAATTAAGAATTTATTCGGCCGCAAAAGTAAGCATTTTTCATATAAATACAATATTACATTCATAAAAATTGGAATATATGCAACGTATTAGCCATTTTTATTGATCAAAACGATATTTTTTAAGTATTATTATACATTTACAAAAAAATAAAATGTAGCAGCACCAGATATTTTAATACAAAAATTACTTCTCGAACGTCACAGAAGTTAAATATGTAGAAAATTTTTTCTGAATAATAGGTCCTTACTGAAAAATAATTATCGTATTATTGTTTGATTTTTTATGTTTAAATCCCTCGTATGAAGCGTATTTTTACATTTTACTGCTATTTTGTATGTATATGTTTTTTTAGCATTTTCCTTATACCATCCTGCAAAACAAAAGAAGGTTGCGGTCAGGAAGAAAAGTATAATAACCCCGATCTGGAATCAGGCAGAAAAGGTAATTCCAATCTCTTTTCCAAATCGCAGAGAAAAAAAATGAAAGTAAAATCATGAAAACAAGGTAAAATTTGCCTTTTGCCACCTTGAAGCTACAGAGTTTAGTGCCATGATAAGTATTAAAATTGCCAAACCAGGAAAAACAACCAACCACCAATACTTTAGATTTCTTCCTTCAGCCATCATTTTACCCCATGAAACTTCTTCAACAGGTAATCCAACGCCAAGAAATGACAACGTTGATTCGAGAAGTATGGCACTGCCAATACTGAAGCATATCGCTACAATCAGGGTAGGCATGATATTGGGCAAAATGTGCCTGAAAATTATTTTTTTACTGCCAAAACCTAATACTCTTGCAGTGGTAATATAATTTTCATTTTTTAAGGCAATCGTTTCGCCACGTGCTAATCTGGCAAAGTCAGCCCATCCCAGGATAGTAATGATCAGGACAATATTCCATACTGAAGGAACCGAAAATATACTGATCAAAGCTAAAAGTAAAAATACTCCTGGAAAGGATTTCCTGATTTCAATCATCTTTACGATCAGCAAATCAAGCGGTATTGGATATCGTTTACTTGTGTTGTATTTATGAAATAATTTGTTGATAAGTATAATTAAACAAAGCAGGAAGATGCAACCTAAAAAAAACAGGAATAACTGATACCGAAAAACAAGGAGCTCCATCCACATGTAGTACATTCCTATAAGTACGATCATAATGGTGACAATCATCTGAATCAAACCAGCCTTTAGGGTAGTATCCTGATAGTACCCCGCTGCAAGTCCCAAGGAAACACCAAACAAAAACGAAAAAAATACGGACAGAAAACCTATCTTCAGTGCCACTTCAGTGCCGTGTATCATACCTGATGTTACATCCCTTCCCAGTTTATCAGTGCCCATCCAGTGTCTGTACCTTATCATACCCGATTGTCTGTGATCAAGAGGACTGATTCCCATTTTAAATTGAGGGTCTATGGTATTTACTGCATAAGGAATCAAAGGCATAAGGCAAACTGAATGATCTGCAGAAGACATTCCGGTAGTTGCATTTAACAATGGGAAAGTGATTTTACCATCTTTCAAACATATTATAGGACGATCCCCAGCAATAAATGAAGATAATAATGCTATTAACAGATATAATATTAAAATACCTGACGATACGTAGTGGACTATTTTGTTTTTCTTATTCATCCCAAAGATTTTTTAGCGCCGGGACTAAATACGGCATACAGTATATCTGTCAGTAGTATAAAAAATATTGTAAAAAAAGATATTACAATCAATATTCCAAATACAACATTCCAGTCAGTACTGAATATACTGTCAAACATCAGTCGACCCATGCCTGGTATGTTAAATATAACTTCAATCACCAGAGCACCAGATAACCCGGCAGGAATTCTTCCGCCAACTACCGTAATCAAAGGTATAAGTACATTAGGTAAAATGTGTCTGAATAGTGTTTGGAAGGAGCTAAGTCCCTTGGATAGGGCAAATTTTACATACAACGATGACTTTTGATTTATAACATTATTTCTTACTATTCTGCTGAGTTGAGCGATATCATTAGCGGCAAGGCATATCACAGGAAGTACCAGTTGCCCGGCATAATCCTTTATTATATTCAATAGATGGTGTCCTTCAGGTACAAACCACGTACCCGGAGTAGGAAATATATTCATCATAGCCCCAAACCTTGCAGACGTAAAATAAACAATCATCAAAGAAGCTAACCAAAACACAGGAATGGAATACAACAACAACCATAAAAAACTGGTAATCATATCAAAATAACTATTTTCTTTATATCCTGCATACAGACCTGCTGGTATAGCTATTATACCCGTGACCAGAATATTCAGCAGAATTAAGACAAGGGTCCAGTTTAAAGCCGAAAGGATTTTTTCAGAAACCATTCTCCCATCCTTGATAGAAATACCAAAATTACCCTTCAAAATATTTGATATCCATTTATGAAACTGATTGTCTGTCCCATACCAACGGAGCTGCGGCAAATAAAAATCGACTTTCCCGTTTTTTGTATTATTAAATGAAGTCTTTAGATGCTGTAAGGCATTAAATGATTCGGTTGGCTCCGGGACGGGAATCTTATACAATAAAGTTTCTAAAGCAGTAATTTCTGTTTCAAAGGCTAGTTTTGGGGTGATAAATAAAGAATCCTGATGGCTATAAAGAGAATCCTTTGCCAATTTTGACAAAAATATTTCCCTTTTTGACAGGTAGTCTTTTATAAAAAGATGGTCTACCTTTTGTATTAAAAAAGCTGTGGTTTGATCTCTTTCAGTCTCATCACAGATGGCATTAATATTTTTTGGGTAAAAATCAGGTTGAATTGAAAAGTAAAATAAAGGCTTATCCAGTCCTAA
>JAYTNJ010000305.1:0-17449 GCA_043748345.1 Saprospiraceae bacterium | reverse complement strand
TCAGATTTACTCCATGTTTTTCTGTGTGTTCCCATAACTGCAAATTTATTAATTATTTATTTAAATTTGTGTCCAGTTATTTAGGGGGTTAAGTTGATTTCAATGTATTTATCAGAATAAATCATTCCTGTCTGATTACCCCGGACAATATATAAACCAATATTATAGTGCCCTTTCTCAATCTTTTCAACAGGAATCTTAACAAAAAAACCGGATGAATCGAGGATAAGACCTGTTGAATTAAACCCAGTTGTGATATCCTTTCTAAGATTAACATTCATAGAAAAAACAGACACAGTGTCGTTTTTCTTTAACAAGATATATGATTTAAGCGAATCCGAACTCATCCATTCCAAAAAACCCCAGCCCCATATTTCGAGATTATTTGGTGACAGACTAATGACATCAAAAGCGCTGTTAATTTTACAAGAGGGTGTTTTGAGCGTTATTGACAGTGGATTTGATGTAGACTCTATTGCTGATGCTTTTTCATTTTCTTCTACAAAAACAGGCCGCCAGGATTTTGATTTGATAAATGAGTTAAAAGCATCGTTTAAGCGAGGTTTATCTGTAATTCTTGATAGGCGACAAAATTCATTTTCAAACATCGTTTGCAAACCATTCTCTGGATTTAAAGATGAAAGAAACGCTTCGAATACCAGTTGTTCTTCGAATATGGAATTTATCTTTTTAAGATTTAAAACTTCTTTCTGATACAATTCGGAAATAGGTTGAAAAAGAATATAATCTGATGACAAAATCTCGGAAATACGATAGGTAGATGGACGTTGCCAGTCTATTGGTAAAACTGTAGTAAAGTGTACAGAAGTAGGAATAATAAATTTTTGATACCAGCCATAAGAATTAAAAGAATTACATTCAACCGTATTACTTATAGTATAAACCATTGCCGACTTATTTGTTTTGGTTAACTCTTTAAGCAATTGTTTAGCAATTTGAGTTCCTGATCCTCCAGAACCAATCTTCATTGAAACACCTGATATTTTTTGCCATTCATTATTTGGATTTTGAATTAAGAGAAGGCAGAAGAGATTTATTGAAGGAATAATGGAAGCTAAGCCGATCACCCATACTGGAAAGGAACCTAAAGATGAAAATAAAGAATATATTTTTCGAAATGTGATTATAATTATTGGGATAAGAAACATTAGAGCAAAAGGATAGAAATATCTTACTTGAGATACTCCAGACAAAACTATCCAAAACCATCCTCCAATTATTAGAAATAAAAAGCTACCAAACATCAAAACCCATGATGGCGGTTGAAAATTATAATTATTTTTTTTTCCCCAATTAAAATATCCTCCAAGAATAACCATAATTAAAAGTTGGGGGCCAAAAAGGGAGTGTAGTGTCGATATAAAAAAAGGAAATGTAAGTGCCATCCTAAATTCACTCTGCAAAATTTTCATACATTGCTTGAAAAAGGACTGTACTTCTTGACTAAGGTAAGATGTATGTAATAAAAGCCATGACACAACACCTCCAATTAACACAAAAACAATGGTACCAAATAACCAAAAATTTAAATTTTCACGTCGCTCAAGACCATCTTTACGAATTATGGATAACAATGTAGTACCACACCAAAATATTGCTGTCAGCAATAATACAATGCTTCCTGAAGGCTTAATAATTGTACAAAATGTTGCGACTAAAACCGCAAAAACTACCCATGTCCTGGACTTTTTAATGAAACTTCTTCCTGCACATGCGACTGCTAAGGCGGCTATCGAAGCCAGAAACCCATCCACCAAACCCCAATATGCATCTGTTGGATATTCAAACTGAAAAAAGAAAGGCATTGGACCAAGAAGAAATACGCCCAATATCGATGGCCAAAATGTTATGGGTTTCATTTTGCTTGGCACAGGCCAGGATGCTATTAGTATAGCAAGTATCCAAATTATGAATGGTACAAAAACGGAACGAAATAAAAATCCATGGTAGTCGTCTGTAAACCCAAATGGATAAGATAGTAAAACAATGCCGGGTGGACGTACTGATGGTTCAATATTAAAAGGATTAAGCGGCCAACCTTGAGCAATGTTATCCCAAAATGCCTTCGCTTTCAGGATATAGCTGACAGCATCGTAGAATGGTGGCTGAGGACTTGCACAGACATGTTGCCATTCCAGCACTCCAATGCATGCAACCCAAATGAGGAGTATAATTATTGGCAATGCTTTAGAAAACAATACAATATTCACCTTTTTTATCATAACATGTATAAAATTTTGGTCTATATCAATTTCCAATTGAACCCTTAAATGTAATAAATATCTAACAATCCTGTCTAAAGGAATTCCGCTAAAATCAGGTTCAGCAGTTATTTACCTTAATTTTAAAGGCACAAAAGGATGTCTAAATCTATTAAAAGTCTCATCTTCGCAAACCCCTTCCCTTCTTTATTATGTCTTCATTCACACATATAAATTATTTTACAGGTTCATGTTGAAAAGCATTGATTTCTTTTTTATAATTACTATTTATCCACCTGATGGTGTGATCCAGCCCTTCCTGAATAGTTACTTTTGGCTCCCAGTTCAATTTTTCCTTTGCAAAAGAAATATCAAGTGCGTTGACCGGAATATCAAATTTTCTTGCAATTGAATAATGGCGGTCAATTTTTTTTCCAAGCAAATGATCAATGTTATCCATGATTTCGTTGAGACTTAAAGCTTTGCCCGTTCCAATATTTATTTCACATCCGCTGACGGGACTATCTATAAGCTTCACCATGGCATCAATCACATCAGAAATATATATAAAATCACGTTTAACACTGCCATCGCCCCAGATCTGTATGGTTTGACCTGTTATAGCTTTATAACAAAACACAGCAATAGCTCCTTGAATGGAGTCAACCCGCTGAAACTCTCCAAAAGGATTTGACAAACGAATGGAACAGGTATTCAATCCATGAATTTTATGGTACAGGCGCAGGTATTTCTCAATCGTCAATTTAGTGATACCATAAGAACAAATTGGATTGGTGGGATGATTTTCCGGAATGGGAATTAAAGTAGGAACGCCGTAAACTGTGCCGCCGGAAGAAATAAATATAAATCTTTTCACTTTGGCTTTAACTGCTTCATCCATCATCCTAATAGTTCCCAAAACATTAGAAAATACATCAAAGTCCGGATCATCATTTGATGTTTGTGGTAACGTTGTGCATGCCAGATGAAATATAATATCACAGCCAACTATTGCATCTGCTATCAGATGAGTAGCTGAAAAATCACCTTCGATAAATTCAACATGGTCATCTGGCATCCAAACTGGTTTATAACGATCAAGGCAACGAACTTTATACCCATTAGCAATCAATGCCCTTGTGAGATGATAACCCTGAAAACCGCCACCGCCGGTAATTAGACAGCGTATTCTTTTCTTCTCCATTGATATTTTTTATTAATTATCCAGTAAACTCTCCATTAATTTATCGGGGCAAGTTCAGTCTTTTTTACAACAAAAACATCCTGGTAGTTCCATAAATATTTAGGAACTTCCATTAATACAATTTGTCCTGTTTCTTCCATTACTGCCTTATGAACAAATTCAGAAGTCACATATGTTGTAGCATAATCTTTAAAAGAATGTATTGCACTTTCACTTATGTGCATGTAGAAAAAACCATCATCTGGCATTTCACCTGGATTTGCCATACAAGATTTACCATGAGTACTGAAAATCAATACACCGTTTTTATTTAAAGATTGGTATAATTTTTTCAACCAGGGACGCCAGGTTTTTAATGGAAGATGAGAAAACAAGGACGCAACAAAAATTATATCATATTTTTCAGGGAATGTTACGTCGTCAGGGTTAAATTCTGAATAAAATCCCTTTACACCAAACACTTCTTTTTGAAAATCTACGGCTTCTTTATATACATCTGAACCAGTAATTTTTTGTGGGGGAATTATTTTTACTAAATGTCTTGTAAATCGCCCATATCCACATGCAAACTCAAGAAAACTATTAGTTTCTTCGATTTTGAGTCCGATCTTATCCAGTAATTCAAGAAGGTTTTGCAGCATTCCGGCACCACTATCAAAATAAGACTGTAATGGTGTATTTTTATGGTCAGGATGGGTTGTGAAAAATAAATACATTTCATCCTTTGGGTGGACTTTGATTTCTATATCACTGGTTGGGTTTGAATTTATCAT
This sequence comes from Saprospiraceae bacterium, assembly GCA_043748345.1. GTDB lineage: Bacteria > Bacteroidota > Bacteroidia > Chitinophagales > Saprospiraceae > OLB9. The sequence continues at coordinate 13,250 of JAYTNJ010000305.1, read as the reverse complement.
ATTTGTTGTTTTTATATACTTATGGTTTGCAATCTCTCTGTTTGTAAACGGAATTATTTTTGAAATAAAATCATCAATCGGATCCTCCGGGATTATTGAAAGTATTTTGTTTCTAACCTTATAACCTATTTCTTCCCACATGTTAGATTTTTGGTAAGCTCTTTCAAGTGCTTCATCCAGTGCTTCAACAGAAGGTTTTTTTGCAATGAAACCATTTAAATTATCATCCACTACTTCGGTATGTGCGCCGATATCAGTTACAATAGGAACCCTTGCACAGATCATGGCACCCACTAAAGCAAGGGGTAACCCTTCCATAAAGGATGGAAATAATACCGCATGGTTCTCTTTCCAGATTACAAGTTTATCTTCAACATGGCCATGAAATGTAACGTTTGTCATTATATTATCATTGACCATTTTTCTAAGTGCATTCTCATCTTCACCCGTACCATATAAGTTCAAATGCACAGGGCGGTCCCGCCATTTCTTTAAATTAAAAAGTTCAATAGCCAGATGCTGTCCTTTATGGATTCTTAAAAGGTTTGCTACAATAGCTATTTTTAGACCATTTTCCACAGAAGGGAAGGGAATGATTGTATTTCTGCCAACATCAAAAGGGTTATAAAAAATGCCTGCATTGGGAATTTTACAATTGAGTCTTCTTTCCATTAACTCATGATTGTTTTTCCCTGTGAATAAAACGATATCTGCACCAAGGTATCCCCCCTTAACTTGTTCTGAAATATCTCTTTTTATGGGCCAATATTCAGGTTCCTTGGTAAGTTGATTTACGATGACATAGGGAATTTCGTTTTTTTTGCAATATTCGTACCAGTCAATTCCTTCATCCTGATCCCCTATAGAAATTATCATCAAATCAGGATTGAACCGTTTCACATGATTGAAATGATCATTTCCCTTGAAACAAATCTTTATTCCAATATCATAGAAATCTTTGATAAAAAAAGGCTCCGGATCCCATTTTTTAATGACAACCACTACATCATGGCCACGCTTTCTGCATTCGACAGCAGTCTGTCTCCATAATTGCTCGCTGCCCCCATTTGCACTGTAATCATTTGTAGTCAAGAAAACAAATCTTTTTTTATTCTCACTTTTTAGCACTGCATTTATTATCTTCTTCTTAACTAAATCATACGGATAATATTTATTAAAATCATTTGTTGATGTAGTTGGATAGAAGGCAAGTATTTGTTCGGATATATAAAATTCCCAGTTTTTTAGAAAACTTTCATGAATTGAATAGTTGTCTATAATATTATTGTGAATTAATTCCGCTTCTTTAAAGAGTAAATTAATTTTATCAGCATTAAATTTTGAGGTGACGCTATGGCTGTGTTTGCGATGAAAGTTTAATCTCTCCGAAAGAAATGCGATCGATTTATCTTTTATTATTTGTGTGTAAAAATACCAATCTCCGGAAAACTTGAATTGAACTGTATTGTTGAGAATGGCTTCAGAAACACAGTTTTTTCTTATAAGAACAGCGCTGGCATTTGGAATGGAATTTTTAACTCCCAGCCCAAAATTTATTTCCTGAACACTTGAAACCTGGTAAGATGATTTCCAATGTTGGGGATCAAGTTTGTCAAAGTAGGAGCCATAATTTCCTGTCACACTATCAGTTTCATCTACTATGAACGAATCGCAATAGGCTAAAGCAACTGAAGAATTATTAAAATTCGGTAATAGTTTTTGCAAAAAATCGGGTTCGCAAAAATCATCGGCTTCGGCAAACCATAGAATTTCCCCCTTTGCCTGCAAAAATCCTTTATGCCATTGTACAAAAGGGTTTCCGCTATTGGAAGAATCTTTTAGAAAGCTTACATTGGGGTATTTAAGATATCTTTCAATGACTTCCAGACTTCCGTCAGTCGAAGCATCATCAAGAATGATGATTTCAACATCCTGAAAGGTCTGATTTAGAATACTGTTTAATCTTTTTTCTAAAAATTTTTCATAATTATAATTGGGAACAATTACCGATATCGAAGGAAACAGGTTGGCGGTTTTACGGCAATAGTTTAATATCTGAGGAGCTGCGATATCTATACTGTGGCGCTCAAGAAATTTTTTTCTTGCCTTCACCCCATATTCATGTAAAATATCCCGATTTTTATCCAAGAAAATTATTTTATCCGCAGCAGTATTAATATCTTCAAAAGGAACTACAAAGCCCGCATCATCTTCAACAAAATCGGGCATTCCGCCTGCATCTTTGAAACAAATTATAGGCAGACAAGCTTGCGCAGCTTCCAGACAAACCAATGGAAAGGGGTCCTCCCGCGATGGCAAATAAAAAATATCACCAGCCAGGAAATAATCAAAAAAGTTTTCTTTTACTCCAAGAAAAGTAATGTAGTTTCGCAAATCATTATCTTCTATTTTTTGTTCAAGCGCATCCCAGGAATTAAGCTTACTTGAAGCTTGATCATGATCCCAAATATTTTCTCCTATCCAATAAAAATGAAAGTCAGAAAGACCTTTTTGCTTCAATATCGAAGCGGTTTCAATAAAAAGATCGACACCCTTTCTCCAATATCCTGTGCCGCAACTAAAAATAATCAGGCCGTCCTTGATTAATCCCATCTTTTCACGCAGATACTTTTTAGAAGAGTCAAAATTTGTTTCTCTTTTTTCTATAAAATCATTAATTACAATAATTTTTCCCTCATCACTACAATGATTGCGCAAAAGATTTGAAGAGACTGGATTTGAGCCGGCAATATAACCATCAGTAAAAAGATGCATTTTCCTGATGGTATTCTTGTCCACATACATTTTAATTGATTTCTCAAGTTCATGCACATGCGTTATATAAGGAGCATTAAGAAATTTTAGTTCACCATAAACAGAAGGCGCAATTACTGTGTTCCCATAAATCAAATCAATTTTACCTGTAAATTCAAGGAGGGCAGCTTCCTTTTCCTGAATATCATGTAGGGAATAGAGAAAATCTTTCCATACCAGAACAGGGCAGATTTTTTTATATTGATCAAACAGATCCCCTTCCTTTTCCAGAAGTAATACTTTTATAGTAATCCCGGTATTTTCAGCAAACCATTTGATTAAACTAAGAAGTAATACCTGCGCGCCTGCCAGCCTTGCATCATGCCCAACAAATAATATTGAAGTTGTACTATGAAATATGGTTTCATCCCTTTTACCTTTCGTTTTATTAGCATCTGATAAGTTTTCATTTCGGTCTGAATACTCTATATAAATTTTATCACCTATACTCTCTTCATGATACTTTGCATTCCTGGTCTGATATTTTACGTGATACTGAAAATTTTCTTTTCGAAATCCTTCTTTCCTTATTATTCTAATAGTTTTTTTTGTTGTTTTCCATATTCCTCCATTGACTTTTATAATTCCTGAAGAAGTAGTTATTATAGATTTTGTGTTATGAAATAATCTTAATGGAAAAGAAGTAATAAAGCGAAGCGGTTTTGTAAAACGCCAAGACTTGGAAGATAGAATTTCATTGAGCTGCGCATTCCTTATATTTAGTTCTTCATTCTTCTGATTCAGTTCCCTATCCTTATGATTTAGTTCTTCATTCTTCTGGATCAGTTCTTCATTCTTTTGATTGATTACTTCATTCTTCTGATTCAGATCTTCATTCTTCTGATTCAGTTCTTCATTCTTTTGATTCAGTTCTTCATTCTTCTGATTGATTACATCATTCTTCTGATTCAGTTCCGAATGCTTTTGAGTATTTTCTTTTATTAAAGAATCAATATTTCCTAAAAAGAATATCCTTTCTCCCAAATTGGCAAATAAATTTTTAATAAAGGTTTGCCTTTTGAAATTATCAATCATTTTCAAAAAATCCTTGTCAACATCCTTCCCGGTACATAACAATCCCAAACCATGCCCGTGTGTAAATTCCATGGATGGAAACAGGCTTTTCAGTTCTTCAAAAAGTTTCCAAACACCGAAACCCCGCTCCCTGACATTGGTATCATGAAAGATAATAACTCCTTTATGGCTCATTTTTGGCAACCAAGTCTCGTAATCATGTTTAACCGCCTCATAGGTATGTAACCCATCAATGTGTAACAGATCAATACTATGATCACTGAAATAGGGGATAGCTTCATCAAAACTCATTTTCATCAGATTCGAGAATGATGAAAAATTCTTATTGTTGATATCGTTAACTCTCTCAAACACCTCATTCGCATAATAACCGGCATGTTCATCTCCGGTCCATAGATCAACTGCATAGGTCTTTGTTCTGAGTTTTAATTCATTGACAGCCTGACAAAAAGCAAAATATGAATTGCCGCTGTGTGTGCCGAGCTCAACAAACAATTTCGGATGGAGTTTTTCGATAATAAAAAAAGCAAAAGGTATATGCTGCACCCAGGATGAAGGCTCGTCAATAAAATTTGGCTTTTGAAAAATAGTACGACCAAATTTTTTCATAATTAATTAGTTTGTTCTTATAAAATACAAATTGAAGAGAATGTAACCGCTATAAAACATCATTAAAGAGTATTATTTCTTTAGAACCAATAGATGTTTTTCCTATTTCAGACTTTGTTGATCAATCATTTGCTTTAATTATTTTTAATTCATTATTTAAAGATAACATTCCATAAATATGCGCTGGTTGTCTCAATGCCATTTCAAACTGGCATCCTATTGATATATAGTCACAATAATCATCATTCTGTATTTCCAAATCACCGGGTACAGCTGCAAAACTAGTTATGGTATAATTGTCATTCCTTAGTTTTAATTCAAATTTCCAATCTATAACATATTGATCACCTGTTTTTATATCCACCAGGTTTTTATCTTCAATTTGCGAACCCCCATAAACCACAATGGCCCAGTTTCTGTCCCTGATTTCATATCCATACTGCAACTCACTAATGTCCATATTTATTTTCATCGCCATCCTCAAAATAACCTTTTGCCCAAAATGTACTACAGGAATTTCATTTTCATTTTCATCAAGCAATATCGCATTCAGAAATTCAGCTTTCCCATTACCAAAACGTGTAAGAAAAGAAGCCTTCTTAAAAGTTTCGGTGGGGGTTAAAAATAACTGATAGGGATTTTCAGCATTAGATAATGAAGAATTATTTGCTGATAAACTGTACTCCCTGGTTGATGTGACCATTGGCCTCTTAGAAATATTTAGTTGGTAAAATTCTTCTGTAACAATCCCTGCATTCCCATTCTTCCAAACCTGTCCTTTGTTTAATAAAATCGCCTGCGAGCAAATGGATTTGACAGTATCCATGGCATGACTTACAAAAACCAAGGTGGTTCCGTCATTTTCAATCATTTTCTTCATCCTGCTCATGCATTTTGCCTGGAAAAACATATCGCCTACACTCAATGCCTCATCCACAATTAAAATATCGGGATTGATCTCTGTAGCCACACTAAATGCAAGCCTTACCTGCATACCGCTTGAGTAGGTTTTTACCGGCTGGTTCACAAATTCACCAATATCCGCAAAGCTTAAAATATCATCCAGCTTGGCATCCATTTCTTCACGGGAAAAGCCCAGGAGGGTACCATTAAAATATACATTCTCAATACCAGTCAGTTCAGGATTAAATCCGGTGCCCAATTCTAATAAAGAAGACACCCTGCCTTTCACTTTTATATCTCCGCTCGTTGGTGTCAGTACATTGGAGAGTATTTTGAGCAAAGTGGATTTACCGCTCCCGTTCTGCCCGATGATGCCCATTGTATCCCCCTTCTTTACTTCAAAACTGACATCCTTCAACGCATAAAAGTCCTGGTGGTATTTTTTTCGCCCGGGATTCAGGGCTTCTTTTAGCCGGTCTATCGGCTTATTATACAAGTGATATATTTTACAAAGTGAGGAAACCTCTATGGCGTTGCTTTCGGACATGATCAGTATAATAGAATATTTTTAATTTGATATTGGGGATTATTTTTACAATGTGTCTGCAAAATGAGGAGCCAGTTTTTTGAAAACTGTGGCACCCAAAATAAAAATGAAAAGAGTTACAGCCCAGAAATATATGGTCCCATGAATATTTTCAAAAAACCATGTTTTGTGTAAAAATGTGTAACGATACCCTTCTGTAATATAGAAAAAAGGGTTGAGATAGGCAAGGTATTTCCAGTTGCCAATCAGGCTGGAAGATGACCATATAATCGGTGTAGCCCAGAACAGGATGGCCAAACCAGCCATGACGACCTGGCCAACATCCCGTACAAAAACATTAATAGCAGCCAATAGCCACCCCAGTCCTGTAAGCAAAACCATAGCAGCAAAAAGATAATAAATGATCTGGATCCAGTAGATGCTGGGAGTATAACCGTATGAAATCATAAAAATAGCAATCACGGCCAGAAAAAAAACCTGGATGATCAGTGCCGTAAACATCTTTACCAGCGGAATAATATTTACATTAAATGAAGTATTTCTGATCAGGTAGGAATATTCCACCAGCGAGCCAGTTGCAGCAGTCAGCGTATCACTGATAAAAAACCAGGGGATCATACCACAGAGCAGCCAGGGCAGAAAATAAAAACCATCAGTCGTTTTGCCCATTTTTAATCCATAGGTAAAGGCCACCCAAATCACGAGTATAGTAATAGCAGGCTGGATGAATGCCCACGGTAAACCAAGGTAGGAACCCAGGTATTTATTTTTGAAATCCCGCCTGACTACCTGCCCGATCACATATTTCTTCAGATAAAAATTCCTGAGAAAGGCTACCAAACTTTTTATATAAAACATAAATGTAAAAGGGTATTTGGCAATAAATGAATAACTGGCAATACTAACTAATGAAAGTAAACCGGAAGTTGTAATTTTAAAGCATAAACATACATTAATTTATTTAGGCAAGAAAGCCTGATAACACTTTATTAGTGATATATGGAATAAAAATATAGTTAGCAAACATACCTGTGATAAGCAACAACCGAAACAATCCGGTTGAACTAAGGAAAAGCTCTGATATTTTATGGAAAATAACAGCCCCCTCGCCATACTTTTGGCTACTTATAAAAGTGGACAATATTTAGCTCTAGGAAATCTGCCAGAGCTTGTGATATATACCTACGACCAACTTAAAGGATAAAGTGAAAACAGATCAGAATGGTCATAATTTCAGAATCAGAAAGTTTACCAGCTAAGTTTTTTAAGCCTTGTATTAGGGTCTTCTAACCTAAAATGTTTGATTTGATCAGAAAATTCAATGTAAAAATCATCGGTATGTACAAATATTTTTATAATTTTGTCTTCTAACATATAAGGGGATTTTAATATTATTAGTTGGTTGTCAAACGCTAATATTTTAAGTATCTTCCTCTTTTTATAATTTTTGTTATACCTTAAAGAAATTGACTGGAGAAAATTTTGCATTTTAAAGACTACATTATCAATGTTTTAAAATCAAACATTTTTGCAAACCAATTTCTTTTGACTATAATTTTCTTATCCATTATTCACGTTAATTAACCAATCGTAAAAATTGATGCAATGCAAAATACACACGAAATAGATTTTAAAATTTACGGTGAAGAAATGCAATATGTAGAGATCGAACTGGACTCTGGTGAGACTGTCATTGCTGAACCGGGCTCCATGATGATGATGGATGAAAATATAGAAATGCAAACAATTTTCGGAGACGGAGGTGAGCAGGATAAAGGTATTCTGAGCAAGCTGCTGGGGGCAGGAAAGAGATTGCTCACCGGTGAAAATCTTTTTATGACAGCCTTTACTCATCAGGGAAGTGGCAAAGCTCAGGTATCTTTTGCATCCCCATATCCCGGTAAAATAATCCCGCTTGATCTTTGTGATTATGACGGTAAAGTCATTTGTCAGAAAGATGCTTTCCTTTGTGCCGCAAAGGGTACAACAGTAGGAGTTGAGTTTTCAAAAAAACTAGGGCGAGGCTTTTTTGGTGGTGAAGGGTTTATCATGCAAAAATTGGAAGGAGATGGACTCGCATTTATGCATGCTGGTGGCTATATTGTAGAGCGCACATTGATACCGGGTGAGCATTTAAGAGTAGATACCGGCTGCCTGGTGGCATTTACACAAACGGTGGATTATGATATTGTCTTTGTAAAAGGTGTAAAAAATGTGCTTTTCGGGGGAGAGGGATTGTTTTTTGCCAGTTTGATAGGTCCGGGCAAAGTATGGATACAATCTTTACCTTTCAATAGACTGGCAGATCGAGTCATGAGCAAGGCTAAAAACTATGGAGGTAAAGAAGAAGGCAGTGCATTGGGTGGACTTGGAAAAATCCTGGACGGCGATGGCTGGTAATGTTGATTTTCTCAAAGAAACCATTCTATATAAAGGTTGGTCAACACTCAGTCAATATATCATCGCTTACACCCGTAGGGATGGAAATACAGAAACCCAAATCAGAGAAATTTATGATAGCGGGGATGGCGCGGCAGTACTGATGTACAATCCGTCGGAGCGAAAAATAATACTCATCAGACAATTCCGATTACCTGTATTATTGAACGGTCATACAGACGGTTTTATACTTGAATGTCCGGCAGGAATGCTCGACGAGATGCATCCGGAGGCGACCATTATCAAAGAAATAAAAGAGGAAACCGGTTATGATGTGCCCTGTGTCCAAAAAATATATGAAGCATTTGCGACTCCTGGTGCCCATAAAGAAAAAATACACTTTTATACAGCATCGTATGATCGATCTATGTTAGTAACAAGTGGCGGAGGAGATATCAGAGAACAGGAAGATATTGAGGTCATCGAATTTGAATACGATGATATACCCATTTTGCTCGAAAGTGGTAAAATTATTGACGCAAAAACCATAATATTATTGCAATGGGGATGGAAAAAACTTTTGTAAGCAGTGTTTAGGGCAATCTTTAGTTTACTCTGAGTAAATATATATTGAAGGTAAAAAATAGTGAGCGTTTTCCGTTAGTTGATCCAAAAATTGTTTTAGATTTGTTTAATATAAAGCAAAAGTATCTGATGCAAAGACGTAATTTTAATAAACTGATGGCGTTAAGTCCAGTGATGTTGGGAGTAAATACAATAAAATCATCCGATGAAGATCTTTTTTGTAAATCAAAACTGATCAAACCGACAGCACTCAAACAAGGAGATACTGTGGCCTTGGTATCCCCAGCCAGCCCCATTAATCCTGATAAGTTTCAGAACGCTATTACAAATCTGGAAAATATGGGCTTGAAACCCAAATACACTAATGCCGTGTTCAGTAAATCAGGTTATCTTGCGGGGAGTGATGATGAAAGGCTGGCTGATTTTCACAACATGATAGCAGATCCAGAAGTCAAAGCTATCTGGTGTCTCAGAGGTGGTTACGGTTGTACACGCATACTGCATAAACTTGACTATGCACTCATTCAAAAAAATCCAAAAATTATCATAGGGTACAGCGATATCACTGCATTATTGTTGGCTATTTTTCAGCAGACAGGCCTGGTGGGATTTCATGGACCAGTGGCTATCTCTGAAGTTTTTTCACCATTTACGGGCAGTCAGGTGGCCGCTATACTTTTCGGCAATACCACGATTCCTCATATTATACCTTACCAGACACAGTCATTAGAAAAATTTGTTGCCGGACAAGAACCATATGTCATAAATGCCGGTAAATGTTCCGGCGAGCTTACAGGAGGAAATCTGTCACTTTTGGTATGTCTGCCTAATACTAAATATGCTCCTTCCTATAAAAATAAAATTGTTTTCATAGAAGACGTAGGAGAAAAACCATACAGAATAGACCGTATGCTGACTTTTCTTATCGAATCCACTGATCTCAGGAATGCGTCAGGAATCGTACTTGGTGTTTTTCATGATTGTGAGGCTTCTGATCCTGAGACGTCCATGACACTTCGGCAAGTCTTGACCGATAGGCTTGGGCCTCTTAATATTCCTTGCTTTTATGGATTTACTTTTGGACATGTTGTTGATATGAGTACTTTCCCAATAGGAATAAAAGCAAATATGGATACCGCTTCTATGACTGTCAATCTACTCGAACAAAGTGTAGAAGTATAGAAGTCTTTTAAATTTGGCTTCAATCTCTGATTTAATTATGAGAATTCAATGCTTAAGAATTACTTAAAAGTACAATCATGTCTTTTCACTTAAGTTAGTTCAGGTTTTTTTTATGTAATTTTGCACCACCTAATCTTTATGAAATCTTTAAATATATAATTATGCAATTTGAACTTACTGAAGAGCAATTATCAGTAAAAGAAGCAGCACGTGACTTTACTCAGCAGGAGTTATTGCCCGGTGTTATAGTCAGAGACCGGGATATGATACATCCTACCGAACAGGTGAGTAAAATGGGTGATTTAGGTTTTCTCGGTATGATGGTATCACCTGAGTATGGCGGTGGAGGAATGGATACTATGTCCTATGTATTGGCGATGGAGGAAATCAGCAAAGTAGACAGCTCATGTTCTGTGATTATGTCTGTAAATAATTCCTTGGTTTGCTGGGGATTGGAAGAATATTGCAATGAAGATCAAAAACAAAAATATCTTCCCAAACTCACTTCAGGCGAATGGATAGGTTCTTTTTGCCTTTCTGAACCTGAAGCCGGAAGTGATGCTACCAGTCAGCGCACTACTGCTGTGGATATGGGCGACTATTATTTGCTCAATGGAACAAAAAACTGGATCACAAACGGAGGAAAATCATCTGTTCATCTGGTCATAGCCCAGACTCATCCTGATAAAGGACATCGGGGCATCAATGCCCTCATCGTCGAATCATCATGGCCTGGTGTTCATATCGGAGCCAAAGAAGATAAGCTGGGTATCAGAGCATCAGATACGCACACCATCATGTACAATGATGTCAAGGTACCCAAGGAAAACCGCATTGGCGAAGATGGGTTTGGTTTTAAGTTTGCCATGAAGGTACTATCAGGAGGCCGTATAGGAATAGCTGCACAAGCATTGGGCATAGCTGCAGGTGCATATGAACTCGCTGTAAAATACTCCAAAGACAGAGAAGCGTTCGGTAAACCGATCAGTCAGCATCAGGCCATAGCATTTAAGCTCGCAGATATGGCGACAGAAATAGAAGCCGCACGTCTTCTGGTCTACAGAGCCGCATGGATGAAGGACCAAGGCATGGACTATACATCGGCTGCTGCCATGGCCAAGTTATTTGCATCAGAAGTAGCCATGAAGCATACAGTCGAAGCCATACAGGTTCATGGAGGGTATGGGTATGTGAGAGAGTACCATGTGGAAAGGCTCATGAGAGACGCCAAGATTACCCAGATATATGAAGGTACCTCAGAAATGCAGCGAATAGTCATCAGTAGAAATATATTAAACGGACAATTGTATGAACCACTTTGGAAAACAGAAACGGTTTGAAAAATAAACTAAGATTGGGGGTGGGCAATTCCTTTCATTTGGGTACTTTCTGGGAGATCCCCATAAAAGTTCATTGGTCATTTGGACTTTTATTAGTTTTTGTGATATACACCGCATTTACAAACGGACTGAAAATGTGGCAAAGTGTAGGATTTATCACTTATGTACTGTTACTATTCGTGTGTGTTGTTTTTCATGAGTACGGACATGCCCTTACAGCCAGGAAATACGGTGTGGTGACACGCGACATCATATTGTCACCCATAGGAGGGGTAGCCAGACTTGAGAGTATGCCTGAAAAACCCAAACAAGAATTTTTTATTGCCATAGCCGGACCCTTGGTAAATGTTGTCATAGCAGGTATTCTGGGTTTGATATTGTTTTTTACTACAGGACGCGTTTTACCAGATGTGAACGAATTTAGATTTGATGATCCTATAGAATTTGTTAGATATATCGCATGGATGAATCTTGCCCTTTTTATGTTTAACTTAATACCTGCATTCCCTATGGATGGTGGCAGGATATTACGGTCTTTGCTAGCCGCAAAATTAGGGAAAGTACGCGCTACGAAGATCGCCATGCGGATAGGCAGGGTTCTCGCCATAGGTTTTATTATTTTTGGTATTTTTAATCAGCAACTGGTACTAGCTCTTATCGGGCTCTTTATCTTTATGATGGCCGGCCAGGAATATGATCAAACACGGGTCATGGCCATTCTGACCAAAACAAAAGTAAGAGATATCATGCGTACTTCCTTTACCAGATTGCATCTTAGTGATTCTTATGCTTCAGTACTGGAAAAATATTACAGAGAAGGAGAGCAGAATTTTCTGGTTTTTGACTCGATGGGCAACCTTTCAGGTACCATACCCGAACTCTTCATTAAAGATGCTATCAAAAATAATACAACTGATAAATCTGTCAATCAACTCATGTCATCAAGGACCGCAACCGTAACACCTGAAGACGCAATTAAGGATGTCATCGATAAGATGAAACTGGAAGGAGTTGCAATCGTTGCTGTTGTGGAAAATGAAAATATCACGGGCGTTCTGGATAAAAATAGCATCGAAAACCATATCAGAATGAAGTCAGATTAATTTTATTACCTCTAAAAAGGTATTTTTATCTGATTTTTAAATGTTCTAAATCACAAACTTCTTTAGCATTGGTTGGTTTACATTTTTTCACAATTAAAATTTTCAATATGTCGCTGAGACTTAAGCTATTCTTGTTTATCACAATATCTCTGAATATTCAATCTTTTTGTCAGCAACCTCTAACTGATCCAGTAGCTGAAATACCTTATCTTTATAATAAAGATCATGCCATTGCCAGGATGAAATTTAAGGTTTTATATTCTTTAGTGAAGGATCATAACGCCATCACAGCATCATTCGCGGAAGATATCAAGAATTTTGGAGAAAAAAAATATAACATGCTCAAACCGTTGATCATGGAAAAGGATATACCCACCTTGCAAAAATTGATACAAAATAAAAAACTTACATACAAAGAACTGGTAACTTTTTACATATATCGTATTCATCTGATAGAGAGTAATCCGGATCTTGCAATAAATGCTATCATAAGTCTCAATACTGAAGCCATCAAAGAAGCTGAAAGATGTGATAAAGAAAGAAGCAAAACTAAAAACAAGCACTCCATTTATGGCATGCCCATCTTACTGAAAGATAACATTGGATTTGAAGGCTTACCCACCACAGCAGGGGCAGAAATTTTAATAAAAAATCGTACTCAAGATGCTTTCATAGCAAAAAAGCTTAAAGAAAAAGGAGCAATAATTCTCGGAAAAACAAATCTGAGTGAATGGGCATATTATTTTTGTAATG
>JAYTNJ010000304.1:0-3359 GCA_043748345.1 Saprospiraceae bacterium | reverse complement strand
TCCGATTATTTCATTGACATATTCTTTATCTTTTTCAGGGATCTCCAGTTTCTCAATTTCTTCTTTGAGTTCTTTAGCTATATCAATACTTACTTCACTGAAATTATTGACAAAGTTCAACGGGTTTTGAATTTCATGGGCAATGCCTGCGGTGAGTTCTCCGAGGCTCGCCATTTTTTCTGCTTGGATAAGCTGGGCCTGGGTTGATTTGAGATTATCAAGAGTCGTTCTTATTTCTGCTGTTTGCCTGGTTACTTCTTCCTGCAACATCTTTTGTTGGTTAAGTGCCTGTTCTTTTTTTTCTTCTGACATCTGTACCACTTGCTTAGCATTTTCCTGAACATCATGGATGATTTCTTTGAAACGCATAGCAACATATACCATCAATGACATGGGAAAAGAAAGATATACAACCGCAGCTATTAAATTAGAAAATGAATTAATGGCGTCTTGGGATATGAACTGAAAAATAACTACGAGGAACAAAATGGAAAGTGTAAATATTAAACCTGCTACAATTGCCCATTGGGCACCTTTTAGTTTTTTCCATGATGAAACCATATAATAGATACTGACGATTATGATTAAAACAATAAATATGGCACCTGAAGTCCTGACAATTTTTTCATCCATTACAATTAACCGGGTTCCTGAAATTATCACAATTGATAAATAGAAAAGAAAAATGACGCTGAGTATAAAAGGAATCTTACGTTTAAAAATACGGGCAAGAATAAAAGGCACTGATGTAAAATAAAGCGTTGTAAATAATCCGACAATTTGGGAAAAGACCCAGAGCCACGCATAAGATATGCCGCCTAAAGCAACACCCCTGTTATGTGAAAGAGCCGATGCCAATAAAAAAACAGTGAGAAATGTTGAAGTCATAGCAAACAGAAGTAGGTTTTTTTCACTTCGGTTTTGAAAGAACAACAACCAGAAAAGCAGGCTTAAGACAACGCTGATTACCGCAAATATGGTATTAATTAAGATTTGATTGGTTGCTTCGGCTACAATGGTTTCATAATATTTTGGAACCGTGATTCTTATCAAGCTTCTCAAACCCGATTCCTTTGCTTTTAACTCATACGGTGGATAGGGCGATATATAATCTACAACATGCAATGCAAGGGTGTATTCATTACCTGCTTTTAGATTCACCGGCACAGGAAGTAAATTACTCATAAACTTATTTTCAAGATAGGGAGCACCATTAAGCCCTATATTTCCAAAAGAAGCAACCCGATTTCCATTCAAATAAAAATCAGATGCCGCCCAAGTGCTGACCCTAACGGCAAAAGATGTTTCTCCAAATGAGTTGTCCAGTTTTATTTTTATTCTGAACCAGCCTTCCACTCTTCCATCTTTATCGGCCATCTTTTCTGAAAGCTCAGTGGGGATTAATCTTTTCCAGCCGGTTACATCAATATCCTTATTAGCCAATGCTGTATCATTCCCCTGTTTAAAAAGCCAGCCTTTCATTTCGCTAATAAAAATCTGCATACTATCCTTGTTAAGCATGTTTGGTTTCAGCAGTAATGTGGTATCCTGTGCATGACAAAAATGAATGCCAACAAATAATAGCAAGAGGAAAGTATTAAATGATTTCATATGATTTGTTTAATTTTAAAATCTACAAAGTAATAAACCTGCTTCATCCACTTACTCTAATTCGTTCATTAAGAGCAAAGCAAGTTTCAGTGATTAGATTTAATATAATCGGACCAATAACTTCCTTTGGAACCATTCCAATTTTGAGATATCTCTTCATTATAAATTCTTAGGAGATTAAAAAAGTATGGCATATCGCATTAAAAGTAAAAATATCTTTTGAGACATTCATCATTTTCTGAAAATAATGAATGTCTCACACATAAATTATACTATTTAAGTCGCTCCGTAATGTATTAAAACATCAAAGTATATAGCAGTATTGAGTTGGAAGTATTTCCTATAGGATATACAAAGAAAAATTGATCGATCTTATATTATCGAATCCAAAATTAAGTCATTCAGATCTATCAAAAGTATGAGGCTTTGCTGCTATAGCAAAATTCAATGGTCATTGGTCTTTAGAGTATGTTTAATATTTTCTGACTTTCGATCAAACATGAAAATTTAAACATACTCTAAGCTTTCTCACTACTCAGCGTGGGTTTAGATCCACAGGATGAGCAGAATGGCAGGTGGGCAAAGTTTTTATGTCCGCACTGGTGGCATTTGGTAAACAGTTCGAGACCGCAATGTCTGCAAAAATCGGTTACGAGTTTATACATATCACCTTCATTTATTTTTGGAGGAGACTCCCATTTTTTAATGATAAAATCCTTGCCGCAAGATGGGCAGAAATGATTATCCAATGCTTTTTCTGCCACTACGGTTTGTACATTTTTAGCTCTTTCCTGCGTGGATACTTTGAGTTCTTCCTGCTTTTTTTCCATATACTGGCGGATGGTCTTGATAGCGTAATATCCGAGTCCTGCTGATAAGATGATGCCTACTGCATATCGTACATACCCTCCATAACTCGGCAGATAAGGCACCAGTCCAAAGAAGAAAGCGTAAAATGAAAATAGTGTAAATCCAAAAAATAACGGCCAGTATTTATGTCGTCTGTAACGAAGTAAAAAGAAAATACCCAAAGCCAAAACAGGGGCAACAAATAGAAGTCTGATGATAAATACTCTAAGGTCGTATTGATTTAAGGCATGGTTGTATTTTATTTGAGCTGCCGCTCTTTCTTTATCGATCAGACTTTGGACTTTAAGTTGAATTTGACCCACGGAATCTATTTCTGCTTGTCCGGCGTCAAGCTGTGCGCGCCAGTCCTGTTCGACTTTATAATATTGATCCAGGTTTTTTGCCCTGTCTATGACTTCCTGGTCTTTGTCCGGTGACCCCAGCGTTTTTCTGGTTTGCAACCAGTTATCAAATGATTGTTTTTCGTTGGTATAATTTTCTTTTGCAGTAGTTATTGTCTTTTCAATGGTTCCCCTTTTAGTCATCAGATTATCAACCTCGATATTGACAATATTGATCTTTTTATTCAGGTCTGTCATAACTGTCTTATTCTCAAAAGTTTCAATTTGTGGCCTGACTGTGGTAGTGTCAAGGTCTTCAATAATCTTGTTGGATAAAAGTATTAAAAATATACATAACATGGTCGAGACTGAGTAGTACACCAGTGTTGAAGTACGTTCAAGTTTTTTACTGTTTAGTTCCATGATATTAAATGGTTGATGGTGGTAATTAATGTTTTGTAACAACTTAACCCCCTAAATAACTGGACACAAATTTAAATAAATAATTAATAAATTTGCAGTTATGGGAACACACAGAAAAACATGGAGTAAATCTGA
>JAYTNJ010000303.1:0-1936 GCA_043748345.1 Saprospiraceae bacterium | reverse complement strand
GTTAATCCCTGTTTTAATTTCATTTTTACGATATCAGCCAATCTTTAGTGTGGCTTAGCATCAGGTAATTTTTATGCACTTTCATTATTTTTCCTTCATGAAAGACTTTTGAAAATATGTCATTATAATAATTTTGGGCATTCTTAATATCAGTTTTTGTGTGACCCAAATGGTTAAAAAGTATAATTCCTTGTGGAGAAAGATTTTCTTTGACATCTATTAAAAATTCTTCAGTAAGAAATTGTACAGGGATCAAGTCATCCACAAAAATATCTATACAAATCATATCATACAGCAATTGATTCTGAAGTACAAAGTTAGCCGCATCAGCATGAATCAGCGATATTTCCGATGACAAATCATTGAGTACATACTTGGATGCCAAATAAATGATAGCATTATCTACCTCTACTCCGGTATATGAAAAATCCTTGTGGAATTTTTTTTCAAGCATATAAGGTATACTGCCGAGCCCAAATCCCAGGAGTAAAATATTTTGCAGACTTTTATGGTTCAGATTAAGTTGCTTGAAACAATCCTTGAAATTATCATATTTATCCGCGTAAGAATATACAGCATTGGGCGTACATAGCTGATATCTGCCATTTTTCAATAAAACATGCAATGATTCATTATATTCAGAACTGGTACTTTCTATATGTACTTCAGATATATAACTCCACCACTTTTTAAATACATTTGGCTTCACTTTTTATTTTGAATTAAGATAACTTGTCCAAAGCGGACAAAATAACATCCACTCCTTTCCTGATTTCATTATCTGTGATGATCAATGGCGGTGCTATACGAAAAGATACATTATTAAATAAAAAATAGTCGATAAGCACACCTTTGGATATAACCCTGTTGATCAAAGGCGAAAGTAGCGATGGGTTTTTGAGCTGTACACCTATCATGAGCCCTGAAGATCTTACTTGAGTTATCAGATCGTGGGTCAGAAGATTCCTGATCAGCAATTCTTTTGCATGAACTTCACTAATAAATAGTTCTGAATGTAGTACTTTGAGCGTGGCTAAAGCCGCAGCAACACATACCGGATGCCCTCCAAAAGTAGTAATGTGACCAAGAGAAGGATTTCTGGCTAAATGAATCATTAAATCTCTATTCGCAACGAGGGCGCCAATGGGCATACCACCACCCATTCCTTTAGCGATCAATAATATATCAGGTGTGACCTGATATTTTTGATGAGCAAACATATAGCCTGTCCTGCCGAAGCCAGTCTGAATTTCGTCAAGAATTAGTAATGTGCCTGTTTCATCACATCTGTTTCTTACTTTTTTAAGATACTCATTTTCTGGAGGGATAATTCCAGCTTCTGCCTGGATAGGTTCAAGAATAACACAGGCTGTCTTTTTTGTTATCCTTTTCAGATGGGATTCGTTATTAAAATCAATGTGTCTTACTCCCGGGATGGTAGGCAAAAAATTTCTGGTAAAAACTATATCACTCCTCAGACTTTCAGCGGCTATGGTACTGCCGTGATAAGCGGTAGTACAACTTATAATTTCATACCTTCCAGTGCTTTTTCGGGCAAGTTTGAGCGCCGCTTCGACTGCCTCAGTACCGCTATTGACAAAATAGGTACAGTCCAGGCCATTATTTAGGGTTTTACTCAATAATTCTGCATACTCTACCTGTGGGCGCTGAATATGCTCTCCATACACCATAGTATGCATATAGGAAGACACCTGCTTCTGAACTGCTTCTACCACTCTCGGGTGACAGTGTCCAAGAGAACTGACGGAAATACCTGAATCAAAATCAAGGTATTGTTTTCCGTCAGTTCCATAGATATACATTCCTGAAGCATGTTCTACTTCCAGGCACATGGACATTTCACTCGTTTGAGCTACATGTTGAAGAAAGAGCCGTCTGTAAGCCGACATACTTTTTAATGCAAAAGTAAAGATTC
>JAYTNJ010000302.1:0-6512 GCA_043748345.1 Saprospiraceae bacterium | reverse complement strand
CTTTTCAGGACAAGCCTGGTATAAGCCAAAGATCTACAAATTCGAAAAATTATACATTTCTTGAAGATGAAGATGTTATCAATAATTTACTCGAGTTTAGGGACGATCATATCTGTAAAATAAGTTTTACAATTCCTCAGATACACTGTGTTTCCTGTATTTGGCTGCTTGAAAATATGAATAAATTGCATCCGGGATTTTTAGGATCAAGAGTTAATTTTTTACATAAAAAAGCAACAATAAGTTATGACCCAACCAAGATTACCTTGATGCAAGTAGTTGAACAACTGGCTGCCATAGGTTATCCCCCCGAACTTAATTTGCAGAAACTCTCATCAGCTAAATCAGGTCTTCATGATAGGAGTCTGTATTATAAACTTGGGCTAGCAGGGTTTTCTTTTGGAAATATTATGTTGCTGAGTTTTCCCGAATATCTGGGTTTTGAACATGCGTCTGTAAATTTTTACATTGGATATATTAATATTGTATTAGCATTGCCCGTCGTGGTTTATAGTGGATTCGATTATTTAAGATCAGCATACTGGACGTTCAGGTTGAAGCAGATAAATATAGATATACCTATTGCGGTAGGTATGTTAACATTGTTTTTGAGAAGTGTATATGAAATTTTAACTGCCACAGGGGAAGGATATCTGGACAGTTTGGCTGGTTTTGTTTTTTTCTTACTTATAGGTAAATGGTTTCAGCATTATACATTTTATTCTATTGCTTTTGATAGAAATTATAGGTCTTATTTTCCAATTTCTTCTTTGGTAAAAATTAATACTGAATGGCAATCCAAAAGCTTGGATAAACTTGAAGCAGGAGATATTCTTTTAGTAAAAAATGAAGAGATTATTCCTGGAGATTCATTATTATTGAAAGGAAAAGCTACCGTCGATTACAGTTTTGTGACCGGAGAGTCTGAGATGATTACAAAGAAGGAAGGTGAAAAACTTTTTGCAGGAGGGAAAAATATTGGTTCTAACATTCAGATTCAACTTCTCAAGAAAGTGGATCAGTCATATCTTACCAAACTATGGGATGAAGATTCATTTAGGATCGATAAGGAAGCCAAAACCCAAACATTAATACGACACATCGGAAAGTATTTTACCATTACAATCATGGGTATAGCTTTGATCACATTGGTGTATTGGCTTATTTATGATAAATCAATGGCTTTTAATGCATTTACCGCCGTATTAATTGTGGCTTGTCCCTGTGCACTCGCCCTTGCTCTTCCATTTAGTTATGGCAACATTTTAAGGCTGTTGGGAAAAAAATCTTTTTTTCTTAAAAATGTTCAGGTCATAGATCGTATACAGCAAGTGGATGAGATTATCTTTGATAAAACCGGCACCATCACTGACCACAAAAATATAGTCCCTACTATAAGTGGCCCAAAGCCCAATATTCACAATACTCTATTGATAAAAAGTGCTGTTTACCAGTCTAACCACCCACTTAGTAAATCCATTTTTAATAGCTTGTCCGGGGATTTTATCAGAGAGCCAACTCAGTTTAAAGAATTTACAGGATTGGGTATATCTGCTACTTTTGGTCATGATTTAGTGAGGATCGGATCATCAAAATTTATTAAAGGAGCGAGTAGAGGAGTAGAACGAAGTGTAATTGTTGAAATTAATGGCAAGTTAATAACCTGGTTTAATGTGGAGCATAAGTTAAGAGAAGGGGTTGAGCAATTAGTAAATATCCTGAGTAAAGATTACAAAGTGACGATTCTTTCTGGGGACAATGATAAGGAGGAAGAAAGACTAAAGGCTTTTTTCCCCCCTGATGCCGATATGATTTTTAATCAATCACCGATGGATAAGCTTAATTATATCAAGGGAAGACAAAGTGTCGGCCATAAAATCTTAATGATCGGAGATGGTCTAAATGATGCCGGGGCATTGGCGCAAAGTGATGTAGGTATAGTCATTTCGGAAGATTCAAACAATTTTACTCCAGCCTGTGATGCCATTTTGGGTGCACTAGCATTTAGTTCTCTACTAAGTTACCTTGATTTTTTAAGAAAAGCCAAATTGATCATAATTGGTGCATTTGTACTCGCTTTTTTATATAATGTACTTGGTTTATATTTTGCTGTCAGAGGTGAACTATCGCCAGTGGTAGCGGCCATACTTATGCCAATCAGTTCGATAACTGTGATGATCTACGGCCTGCTTGCCAGCAATATAGGTTTCAAAAAAATCTGTAAATAGTGCCAGCTGAACAAAGCGATTTTAACTATTAATGTTCCAAGACACAAAGTTGTTCTGAAATTATTATACGAGAAGATATTTAAAATTACCCTACTTCAACAATACGTCCGTTTTCGCATTTGTACACTCTGGCTGGAAACTTCTGTATCAACCTGTAATCGTGGGTAGCAATGATAATGGATGTGCCAAACTCTCTTGAAAGTCTATTCAGCAAATAAAGAATCTCATCACTTGTGTCAGGATCCAGGTTTCCGGTCGGTTCATCTGCTATTATAATGGGTGGGTTATTTAATAATGCTCTGGCTATGACGACCCTTTGTTGCTCTCCACCTGATAATGATGTTACCGGTTTTTTTTCATGACCAGAAAGTCCGACCATATCCAAAACCTGAAGGACTCTGGCAGTCATCTGACCTCTATCTTTCCATCCTGTAGCTTCCAGTATATACATCAGATTTTTCCCTACACTCCAGTCATCAAATAGTATAAAATCCTGAAAAACCATACCTAATTTACGACGAAGCATGGGTATATTTTTTTCTTCGAGTTCGTGAAGGTGAAATCCAGCCACGGTGGCTCTTCCTTTATTTATGGATATACTTCCATAAACAGCTTTGAGAAAACTTGTCTTCCCGCTTCCGGATTTACCTATAATGTAACAGGTTTCTGCCGGTGCAAGGCTGAAATCAACTTTTGACAAAACCAGTAAATTTTCCTGATAAATGTCAACATCGTCAAATGAAATAACAGAAGGTTTATCCAAATTTTATCAACATTAAAATATAACGCAAATATAGAGAAATTCATTAATATATGTTTAGTTTCTCCAACTAATACAGGCTTATAAAAAGAAAAGGGGGTATTCTGAAATAAGAATACCCCCTTTGTTTAAGTGATAAGTAAAGTTTTATTTTTTAGCCTTACCAGCATTCAAGGCATCCTGATAAGATTGAAGGTCCTCCCATTTTCCATCGGCAGCAAGTTCAGACTGTTTTGGCCAGGTGGCCGGTTCCGCCAAGGCATATCTCGGCCCGGCTGCATCAAGAATTTCCTGAATTCTTGTGACAGAAGTATCAGCCAAAGATCTCCAGGTTTTAATGCCTGCATTATGTAACAAAATTTCAATTTTGGGGCCGATTCCTTCTACGGCTTTTAAATCATCCTGTACCCAACGTCTGAGAACACCAGCCTTGATCAACCATTTTTCAAGTTTTGAATCAGTATGCCCATCCGTAACTGTATCGCTTCTGCCGGTATCCAATGTTTTTTGAAGTGCAATCAAGTCATTCCATTGTCTATTTTTAGCAAGGGCAGCTTGTTTTGGCCATGTATTAGGGTCTATAATCCGATATTTGTCACCGTATTTATTCAAAATCTCACGCAATGTCTCAGGAGTGGTGTCAGCCAGTAAACTAAAATCACTTATTCCGTTTTCACGCAGGATTTCTTCCATTTTGGGACCTATTCCTTCGATGACCTGAAGTTTTCCGTTACCAACAGCTGCAAACCATTTGTCAGTTGTTTCTCCTCCACTGACTCCAGTAGCAACAAAAGCAGCAGGAGCACTACTTGTGGAAATTTTTACAGCACCCTTTGCTCCGGACATACTCGCTTCAAGTTCGCGCATTCTTCCCCTGAGCATGGATACATTTCCTTCTGCCTCCATTCTGGCATTTTTGCATACCGTAAGGTCTGCTTCCAATCCTTGAAATTTTAAATTCAGGGTGTTAAGTTCGTTTTCCTTTTCGGAAAACAGGGCCTTAAATTTTCCCCAAAGTAAGTAGCCCAAACCTAATCCCAAAAGAAAGGGAAGAATCCACGGGAAAATCCAGTGCACAGAACAAAAATCAAATAAAACTATCATGTTATTTTTTTTAAAGGTTATTTAATGATTTGTAATTCAGTTCTTCTATTATTTGCTTTTCCTTTTGTAGTACTATTATCATCTATTGGTTCAGATTCTCCTTTAGATGCTGATATTACTTTTTCAGACGCAACTCCTAAACTGATTAAGAAGTTTTTCACTATATCTGCTCTTTTTTTGCCTAAAACAATATTTTCTTCTGCCGGACCGACGGCATCTGTATGTCCGGTGAGCTGGACAATCTCACTAGTTTTTTTCACCCTTTCAGCGACATCTGTGAGGTAGCTTTCTACTTCAGCACTATTTAGTTTTTGTGTTGAATTAGGAGGGAAATAAATTAATGTTCTGTCATCAATTTCTTTAATGTTTTCGGTACGTTTTCTTATATTAAAGGCTAGAGATTCAAATTTTCCTGTTTTGTAAGAACTGTCACATTCTATTCCTTTCGAAAGTAAAATAATCCTTTCATCAGGAATCTCCGCAAATAATTTTCTGGTCTCTCTGGACCTGACTAAGCCCAAACTGTCAGACTCGGCAAAGGAACCGTTGTTACAATAATAACTAATGATTTCCAGTGAAGTGGTGTCAGATGCAAATAAGGCAAGGGAGTCTCTCATATTGGGCCAGCCATTGCCCAGGATAGGAACGCCATTTCCCCAGTTAAAAAGAATCGGTCCTGTTTTTTCCACTACAGCCGGAACCACAGAAACTTCTTTTTTTCCACCACAGCATTTGTTGTAATCCTGATAATAAAGCCACCCCAAAATGAGCCATAATAAAGCTAATAGTGCTATTAAAAATGATCTCATAAAATAAGTTGATTTAGAGTTAAAAATAATAAAGGTGAAAGATAATTAAAATTTGTAAATTAGGTAATTTCTGAAGATTTATTATATGTTAAACATACGTTTTGTAAGAATAATATATAAATACAATAGGCTTAGGGGCACTTTTCTATTGGAAAAAATAAAATTAAAGACAAAATTTATATTCAGATCTCAAATATCTTCGTTTATGACTTTATGATTATATTTACGTCACAAAAAATAAAAGAAAATATTTTTAAAAATGAATAAAATAATCACCCTTGATGAATTCATCATCCGATCTGAAAAGGATAGCCCCAATTCTTCAGGTAGTTTCAGCAGATTATTGAGAGATATTGGTATAGCAGCTAAAATCGTAAACAGAGAAGTCAATAAAGCAGGACTTGTAAATATACTCGGAGTTGAAGGAAGTACAAACTCTACAGGAGACGAAGTTCAAAAGCTTGATGTATTTACAAATGAAAAGTTTATTGAAACACTTTCTTATTCCGGTGAAGTTTGTGGTATAGCATCTGAAGAGAACCAGGATTTTATACCGTTGATAACTGATTCATCCAAACCTGGACAATATGTGGTGGTTATGGATCCGCTTGACGGTTCTTCCAATATAGATGTCAACGTTTCTGTAGGAACAATTTTCGGGATATACAGAAGAAAAAGCGCTGCAGACGGCCCATGTCAATTGGAAGATTTTCTTCAGATTGGGACTTCAATGATTGCGGCAGGCTATATACTGTACGGTACATCTACCCTCCTGGTGTATTCTACTGGAAACGGTGTAAATGGTTTTACACTTGACCCAAGCATAGGTGAGTTTTGTCTATCCCATCGAAATATAAGAATGCCATTGGCCGGTAATTATTACTCTGTAAATCAAGGCTATTATCTGAAATTTGACTTGGAAATGAGAAGATATATAGATCATTGCTCAGATCTGAATTACAGACTGCGATATATAGGAAGTATGGTTTCAGATATTCATCGGATAATGTTTCAGGGCGGTATATTTTTATATCCCAATACCCGTAAATATCCTAAAGGTAAGCTTAGGTTATTGTATGAATGTTATCCAATGGCATATTTGATAGAACAAGCTGGTGGTACTGCTATCACATGTAAATTGGAAAGAGTGATGGAAATGGAGATACATTCCCTTCATCAGACGTCTTCAATCGCAATGGGGTCAAAGGATATGGTAAAGGATATGAAAGAATTCGTTGAAAAATACGGAGCAGTTGTTTAGTTTATATTTTGCACTAAGCCAACGCACCACGACAAAATAATGGCTAAACAAACCACAAACGAAAAAAAAATATTTGATGCAAAGAGAGTAGCAACAAATATAAGGTGATCTTAAGTGAATGTAATTATTTAAATTCGATATGTTTAAATGCAGTACTCCAAGAGGCTTGAGTTGAAATACTCTTTTTACTCAAAAAGTAAAAAGATACATTAAGATTACCATACATTTCTACTGTTTATTCTTAGTTAAATTCAGCAATTCAGGGTGATGGGATTAAAAACATAAGAAAAAGACTAAATAATGCTTCGATTTTGGATTAGCACAAAGGAGTCCTTTACCACATAGTGGAT
>JAYTNJ010000301.1:0-4512 GCA_043748345.1 Saprospiraceae bacterium | reverse complement strand
GTCAAAAAAAATATCAAAAAATGTGATCAATTAAAACAATTTCAGCCCAACTAGTCTTGTATATTTAACCAAATTTTAGGTTTGCGGATTTAAGGTTTAATTAAAAATATTAACTAACCTTCATCGTTAGTCTAGAAAGAAACCTGATATTCTATCCATGGTATTCCTATATTCTCTAAAGATGTAAAAATAGCCATAAAATATACTTAACTTAATAAAAAATAAAAATTGTAAAATTACATATTATAATTATTTATAATATATCTTTGTGCTTTATGTATACTCAAACCACCGATTGTATGAAACGATTTATCATAATTTTTCAAATATTGCTATGTAGTCTGCCTTTACTTTCTGCGGATAGAAGCCACGCGGTAGCTAAAGTAAAAAAAGGTGAAAATATAGAAAAGCTGTTAAAACGATATCTGCTCACCCCTCATATATGCAATGTCGATGCATTTAAAGACATAAATAAGCTGAAATCCAAAAGCAGAATTATAGCCGGTAGAATATATAAACTCCCGCTATTGATCATGGACTTCAACGGCAAGACAATCCGCTCTTCTACAGGAATTAAAGATATGGAAACGGCAAAAAAAGTTGAAAAACTCAATAACGAATTGCTCAAGGTGGGCATCAGAGATAAAAACTATAAAATAAATGGAAAGCTTTGGGTACCATTTGCAGAGTTTGAATGCGAAAAAGCCAACAAAACCCGGGAGGTAAAAGCCACAATTGAAAACAACATCGAAAAAAATACTAAGCTTAGCGGAGAATCAAAATCTGAAACATCGTTTCTTGTCCCAACTGGAACAGAAATGAAAAGAAAAGGCATAAAAGAAATTCATGTTCCATTGATGGGAAAGGGTTATGAAATCGTCCATATTGAAGACTTTTCATTAGCCGGCAAGGTATATTATATTATAAGTGGTCATGGTGGACCAGATCCCGGAGCGGTCTGCACTGATTGTCCGACCATGATGTGTGAGGATGAGTATGCATATGATGTTGCACTAAGACTGGGGCGGGACCTTATGCAACACGGAGCAACTGTGCATATGATAGTGCAAGATGAGAATGACGGTATCAGGGATGAGCAATACCTGTATTGCGATAATGATGAGTTGCTGCTAGGAAAATCTATCATTCCTTTATCACAAAAAAAGAGACTGCAAGACAGGGCCCATACCATCAATAAATTATATAAAAAATATAAAAAACAAGGGGTGACCGTTCAGAAAGCGATAGAGATCCATGTCGATAGCAGGAGCAGAGATACCAGGCAGGATGTATTTTTCTACTACAACAAAAACAATAAAGGCAGTAAAGAACTTGCTGAAAACACGCAGGAAGTATTTGCCTCAAAATATGAACAGCATCAAAAAGACCGCGGATATGAAGGATTCGTTGAAGACAGAGGTATATATATGGTAAGAAACGTTTTACCGGATATGCTTTTTGTCGAATTGGCAAACATACGAAATGCTTCAGATCAAAAAAGACTGATCATCAATACCAACCGGCAGGCACTCGCCAACTGGCTATTTGAAGGATTGCGTAAGTAAAAATTAAACACTTCAACAACGTTGAGAACCTTTACTGTCAGTCAATAAAAATGAAACATACTAACCATACCATTTACTCATCTACAATTTTACCAATTTTGTGCTTACCATTGTTTTTTTGTCAGCACCAAGCAAAGTGAGTATGTACATACCCGATGGAAAGTGACCGATATCCAGGGTAGATACATTTGCCCCGTATTCTTGTATCAATTTGCCGGCAACATCAAATATCTGAACCACACCGTAGTCAAAGTCCGTCAATATTTCTGTCCTGTCCACTACAGGATTGGTTGTTAATGATATACAATAGTCGCGTCCGGGTCTTACATCTACATCCATTGGGCCTAAACGAAAATTAGGGAAATTGGGTAATCCACTCCGCCAAGGTATATTGAATTTTATAGAGTTTTGCCTCAAGTCACAAGCTGTCCCTTTTAAGTTGGGTTTGTCAATCACATGCAAATGATTTCGGCTGCCGCTTATATAAATTTTATTATTCGGAGCCAATTGTTCATATGCAAATGAGGAATCACTGGCAAATCGGTCTATCTGTGCTAATTTAATTTTGCTTGCTGCTATATCTTTTGCTGTTATGTCAAGTTGCCATACTGAAACCTCCGTATTGACATATACATACTGTGAGCTGGGCGAACATTCCACTCCGCTGTGAAAACTCTCATTAAAATCCCAACGGGGTATATATACCGGATTGCAAAACTTGCCTGTCCTCCGGTCAAAATCCTTGATATGAATGCCACTACAACAGGCAAACCAGATAAATTTTTTACCATCCGGAGTAAATTTTGTCTGAGCTCCACATACATTTCCTATAGTTAAGCCCATATCCTGACTGTGTGAAAATTCTGCTCCATCTTTACCCAAACGCATGACATACAGTCGATTGGTGAGCCTACCCAGTGCTACGATCCACCAGTCCTTACCATTGGCATGCCGCACTGATGTCAGATAAAAATCTATACTGGCCAACAATACTTTTTTTCTAAATTCAGAGATATAATATCTGCCCTGATTATTTTTTTTAATAGTGGACATGTAAAGGGTATCAAATTCCACCAATAAGTCAGGATTAGCTGATTCCCGCAGATTGTAATGGAACAAGGCGTAGGTTTCTTTCGTTTCGGGCAAAGGCAATAATAATGTGCCATTGACAAAATTTAGGCCTGTGAATGACTGGTCATCCACATAGTAGTTGCTATCTGGTATGAGCTTGGCACCTCCACCTTCCAAAATCCTGCCTTGGGCATCTTTTATCTGGATCCCATTGGTCATGAGTTGGAGCGCACCATTAGCATCAGAAATACAATTATTGGTAGAACTAAAGGTAAAGGCATAAGGTATAGAACTAAGTATGGGTGGCTGTGCATTAAAATCAATTTTTAAATTGCCCAACCCATCATTACGATATACATGTCCTGATACCCACACGTAGTCTTCTTTCTGAGATAAAGCAGACCATGGGTAGATCAATAAAATATAACTTATGATGACGATATAGGTTTTCATAATTTGTATCTTCAAATTGGGGGGGAATAAGTATTTGGATGTTTTATATCCTATCTTATTTTGCCCCCAATTTTGTCAACATATTGACTATTTTAATTTAATAAACCTTTTTAGAATCGGATCAGCGTCATCCATATACATCTTAATAAAATAAACGCCTGAACTCAATTGAGAGATATCTATGCCATCATGAAAGGACGGCACGAGTAATATTTTTTGGTTGCTATCCATGACCTCAACTCTAGAGAGTGATTCTGTATCAGCAAGATACAATATGTCTCCTGCTGGGTTGGGGAAGATTGGTATTTCCGCAGCTATGTTTTTCTGACTACTTATCTTTGTTCTGGGGCGTACCGTACAGTCTGTTGTAGTGGCCGCAAGATCCAATTCTGTCATTAATGCCCTGGTTAATATCACAATCTGCCCATGTATCTCGGGACATAAGCCACCTACATAATTGATTTGTTTCCTTTCTGTACCATTTAGAATGTAATCCATACCCGGCATCATAGTTCGGATGATCAGAGGTAGCGCATCTTTCACTAGTTGTTCATATTCATTTTCAGGACTAAAGCTTTCCAATAGGTCGAGTGTAATTGCAAGATGTTTGGTTTTTTCTTTTAGTTGTTGCTTTGTGTTTTTTAAGATCTCAGATTGGCTGCTCCCGATGATCTCATCATATATTTTGTTCCTTTCTTTTTGTTTGGCTGCCCATAGAGTATATTCTTTATATCTTATATCTATAGGTATAGACAGTTGTTCTTTGGACTTATTTTTGATGGCTTCTTCTACTGCTTTATGGTTAATTTTCATAGCGTCAAGATGTGCCTCTGACGGAAATGATAGATTTAATTCATTATATATATCAGCCACTGTGACTAAATAGTTGTTTCTGTTTTGCCACAAGGCACTTAAATTACTATTTGTTGCCAATGATGAATTTTTTTTCAATTTGTCCACAATATCTATTTTGAGCATCCACTCTGTCAGGGGTGATGATTTAAATTTATTGCGCATCACCGCTATATCTGTATTCGTAAGCACATTGGGTCGGTACAGATCAGATGAACAGCTGGCTTTTATAGTGATTGTAGGTGGTACATAAAACCAACCATTTACAGGAAAAACTGAAGGCGTCCAAGGTAACCCGGTTTGAGCATATATTTGTGAATTACTGATCATACCAGGACTGCCTGTATGCCTGGCACCTATATCCGAAAAAGTACCTGTCCATTCATTTTGAGCGACTTCTGGACCGTTGGCACCTACGTGCTGATTGCCGATCACATTATTGGCCCGCAGGCCAGTCACGCCACCCATAAATTTGTTCTTGTATATGGCTGTATTATTACAGTTGCCTGAGAAGTTCATACCATTGAGACCGGTTACATTGTTAAAACAATATCGGTTCCATGGAGCCAAT
>JAYTNJ010000300.1:0-41230 GCA_043748345.1 Saprospiraceae bacterium | reverse complement strand
CATCAGATAAGTCCGTTGCTTGCAATGGAATTATTACCCCCGCAATTACCGGGATGGCAACCGCTACTGACAATTGCCAGACAAATGTATACATCACCTTTGCCGATGTGACTTCGGGTACTCCTTGCAATCAAGTCATATCCCGCACCTGGACTGCAAAAGACTCCTGTGGCAATATAAATACTTGTGTACAAAAGATCACGAAATCAGACACAGAACCTCCGGTTATTGACCAGTGCGGCAGGAAAATAGTACTTCAAGGTATTTTATCCAGTACGGGTAAATGCATAGCTTCTTTGACTTTAGAAAGCCCAAAAGTGAGTGACTTGTGCGATCAGAACGTAACTTTAATAAATAGTGTCGATAATACATCAAATGCTTCAGGCAATTATAATGAGGGGATTACAGTGATTAACTGGACAGCCACCGATGTTTGTGGACTAAAAGCTTTCTGTAAAGATACCATAATTGTCATGGGATGTCTGGCGAATAAATGTTGTAGCGACAGTATGATGTATATTGAAAAAGTTAAAAAATACTTTTCATATACTCTCGATGATTGTAATCTTTGTTTTCCATTCAAACTTGCAGATTCATGCGAAAACATTATAGTAGATTTTGGAGATGATAGCAAAATTCAATTGTACTCGGGACTACCAATTTGTCATCATTATGAAGAGGAAGCTGAGTATGAAGTCTGTTTGAGTTTCATTCGGTTTGATGCTTCCGGTACAGAATGTTTGCGGATGGATACCTGCTTCAATATTCCTGTTACGTGTCCTGATCTTTCACCTTGTAATCTTGCAGATATCATTGTGCCTAATGGACTCTCTCCCAATGGAGACAATATTAACGATATCCTAAAAATAAAAAAACCAAAAGAGTGTGAAAAATTTAATATCAGTATATACAACAGATGGGGGCAACAAGTTTGGATACAGGCCGATTATGACAATACCTGGGCTGGTCAGTCCCTGAATGGGCAATCCCTGCCTGATGGCACTTATTACATCATTCTGTCACTCCCTGAATCCAAAGATAAAGGAAAGGTTTATAAGACATTTTTTGACATCAGAACCGAATAAATAAGAATAAAAATGAAATATAGATTCATAGTTTTATTTATTGCTTTAATATATTTTTTCACCAGTAGTTATATTATTGCTCAACAGGAAATCATTCTCACAAAATATACATTTAGCAGTCTGCTATTCAACCCTGCATATGCGGGTAGTGCCGGTTACGGACAGGGTTCATTCCTACTTCAATATAGAAATCAATGGATCGGTTTCAAGGGAGCTCCTACGACATTTTTGGCAGGAGGAGAGATGTCCATAGCCAAAGACAAGGTGGGTGTAGGTGTGATGATGGGTAGAGAATCCATAGGGATAGATGCCCGCACAGAGATAGGCACTAATTATGCATATCGTGTAGAGCTGGGTAATGGTACTCTCGCTCTCGGTATTCGGGCAGCGTGGTCATTTTATCAAAGCAATTTTTCAGATATAAATAATATTGAAGTCAATGATCCTGTATTTGATCGTCCTAATGCAAATTATCATCTCTTCAGTGTAGGTACAGGGCTATATTACAATACTGAAAATTTTTATGCTGGCGTAGCCATTCCCTCTTTGAGCGTACTGGGTGGTAAGAATGGAAATTCCTTAAAAACGAGGCACATCTATGCCCATATGGGTACCATGCTAGGCAATGAAGGCTCTTTCCTTAAACTTGAACCTTCTTTTCTGTTTTCATATCAAAAAGCGGCCCCATTGCAGATGACAGTGGGTCTCAATTTATGGATTGATGGTAGATTTGCTATCGGTGGTCACCTTCGGACACAGGATGCTATCGCTGTGAGTGCTGAAGTATTTCTTCTGGAAACACTAAGAATGTCAGCTGCATTTGACTTTACAACCAGCAATATTCAAAATGCATCAACCGGAACATTGGAATTCATGATAGGATATTATTTGAACCGAAAACCTGAGGGGAAACGGGTGAGGCACATCAGGCATGGCGGAAGATTTTAACCAAATCACAAAACTAATTTAATGAAACATTTGGTCATAGTAACATTTCTTTTTATCCTTTTAGGCTCAATGTCTGCTCAAAAAAATAGGGTTTTGGCAGATCAGGCTTATGATTTAATGCATTATAGTGAAGCTATCGAGTTGTACGAAAGTTTTTATAAAAGTTCGGGAGACTCATCTGCTCTTCAAAAGATAGGAGTTTGTTATGTTAAAAATAAAAACTTCAAAAAAGCACAACAATATTTTGGCAAATGTCTGGATCATATCAAATCAAACCCTGTCTTATATTTCAAATATGCTGAACTATTATTCATACAGGGACTAAGAGATTCTTCAGCCTCAGTGCTCCAGCAATATGTGAATCTGAATGGATTAAGTGCAGATACTGACAAGCTGACTTCATCTATTGCAGCATATGATAGTCTGATGATGACAAAAGATGAATACGAAATAAATCCCGTTTCCTTCAATAGCGAAGAGGGTGACTTCAGCCCGGTGTATTATGGCAATCAATTGTTATTTTCCTCCCAGCGATCGGGCGACAATGATGCATGGACCGGAGAACACTTTTCAGGATTGTACATGACAGAAAAAGATGGGTCAGATATAAAACAAGTGCCTATCGAGTTTGCTCAAAATGATCATTGTGGAAGTGCCTCCTTTTTAGATGAAAATACCATCTATTTTACGAGCAGTAGTAAAGTAAAAGGTAAATATGATGAATACAACCTGCAGATATCGGTAGCCGGTAAAACCAATGATGGAAAATGGGTGAGTTCAGGTCTTTTTCCATACTGTGTTCCATACTACAATCTGGCCTATCCTGCATTGAGTCCTGATGGCAAGACGATGGTCTTTTGTTCTGACAAACCGGGTGGTAGCGGCGGATTTGATCTTTATCTTACAGAACACAAAGATGGCAGGTGGAACATTCCGATTCACCTGCAAGAAATAAATACCAAAGGTGATGAAGTTTTTCCTTTTATCGGACCGAACGGCATCCTGTATTTTGCATCAGACGGATATGCCGGATTGGGTGGTCTTGATCTGTATAAAGTTAACCTGAATTTGTATAAAGAACAAGCTCCTATTAATTTAGGATCTCCACTCAACTCTTCTTATGATGATTTCGGGCTGATATCACGTGACCAGTTGCAATCGGGATATGTATCATCCAATAGAGAAAATGAAAACGGCATTGACAGGATATTTTTTTTCAATAAAAAAATCAGCAATCAATGATTCGGTTTATCGCATATATTTCAATACTCCTATGCTACAATAGTTATATCTATGGTCAATACTACAAACCTGTGTGGAGAATCAAAACAGAAAAAGATACCCTGACCCGCCAAATACCGGACTGGACTTATACACTTTCTGTCGGACTGAATGCGAGTTATACAAATAATAAAAACCTGCCCGGAGGCACTGGAGACAATGGATTTTCAGGCACATCGGCCATTGATTTTTATGTGGCCAAACCCTTGGGAAAATTTCTATCAACCAATGAAATCCATTATCAGGTTTCTTTTTTTAAGGCAGGCGATGCTGGTAGTAAGGTGGTCAAATCATTTGATAATCTGTTTACACTGCACGACTGGTCTATACGCAACTCCGAAGTAAGTCGGTGGAACCTCAACTTTATAGCCAAAATAAGTACACCACTCATCAGATCGTATGCCGGAGGTGTCTTGACTTCAGATAGCCCTACGGCAGGCACTGTATATGAAAAATTGGGAAATCCTTATGACATTAGCTTTTCGCCAGGTTTCAAATGTATCATCAGCAATAAACTCAAGGTGTCACTATCCCCATATTCTTTCAGGTTTTATGGGGTGACGGACCAAAATATTGCCAATGAAGAAATTTACAGTACCGGCGGTCTGAACGAAAGTACTGGTACATACAGTAAAAGTATCACAGAAAAAAAGGGTGCTGAGCTCAATATATGGTTTGACTGGAATGTCAAAGAAATTGTTATATTGGAGTACAGAGTAGATTTTTCATCAAAATATTCTGCCAGTATTTTTAAAGAAGGATTATTTAACGGACTCTTTACGACCAAAATAAAACTAATTTCAAATCTCTATTTAACACACCGTGCCATACTAAATGGTATCGTCGAACAAAGACCCCTGAAACCGGAATTGAGGCAAACCGTATTGCTGAGTTATACAGTTGCTTTGTGAAAAATTGATGCGACAGAATTTGATAAAAAAATTCACATAAGAATAACAAAAAGAGCACAAAATCAATGAATTATGCTATAATAATGTTAAATGTTTGAGTTGTTGGATTGTATTTTCATTTTTTTAAAATAATTAGCGTATCTTTATTTGGAATCTCCAGTCCCAACTATTTACAAATTAAAAAAATAAATAAATGAAATTTGTATTACTTTTATTTTGCGTAGGTCTGTTATCGCCAGCATTTAGCCAAACAACTAAAACAATGGGCGATCCAATAGGAGGAGCCGATATTAAACTGGGGAGAAAACCACCAGGGTCTAAAATAGCAACTGGAGTCACCGACAAAAATGGGGTTGTAGAATTTAAAAATCTGCCAGAAGGAACAGGATATTATCTTGAATTTGGTATAAGAGAAAAAGGGACCAGAAGTGGGTTAGTAACATTTGAAATAGAAGGCATTGATATCGCTGCAACTGGTACCATAAATACAGCAACTAACCGGGTACCAGCACCAAAAGAAATCAAAAGAGTACATGGTGATTATGAAGTTATCATTACTATAACTGAAAATGTAGAAAAAGGTACGATAATCACATCAAGAAGTAATATCAAGGCATGTATTATTAAAAAAAATAAATAAATGATTTACTATCAAGTGAGTAATACAATTCACAATTTTAATCCGAATATTTAAATAATATTTTATAACAATTTAAATTTTAAAGTCATGAAAAATTTATCGTTAATTTTTTTCTTCTTTTTTCTGTCTTTTGGCAGTCAAATGTTTTCACAATGTAAATCTCCTGATGAAAAGCAGGTTACCAACATTAATGAAATAAAAAATTTTGTAAATTTTGACACTAAAAAACCAATAAAGGAACGGAAAGCCGTTGTAGGCTATAAAATTACTGCCGGAATTGGGAAAGGTCATAGAAGATCTGGAGGATGCTGTCAATTTAATGGAGGGTGGTGTGGTAGGTTTGATGGTTATGAAATCCTGGTAGATAATAATGGCCAAATAACTAAAAGTGTCATAAAAATATTTAAAGGTACTTCAAATGGTAAGGAATATGTCAGGTATGAAGGCTTATCGGCAAATGATATGACAGACGAACCCGCAAGTGGAATTAAATAATGAGATTTAAATCCACATAATATCGAAATTATTGCTTGAGCACATTTTTGCAAACCTTTTTAGTTTTATTGAATTTAAACCATTATGCTAAAATTTGTATAATGTGCTCAAGTATAATTTGCAAAAAATAAACCTATGAATATAAGCATTCTAATTATGATTTTTTTATTAAATAATTGTGTGCTTTATTCTCAAATTGAGCCTGTGACAGGTTTAAAATATATAGATAATGGTACATTTGATTCCATTTTTCGTAGGCATTCTTCAGATTTTATTCCTAGCACATATTTTTGTGTCACATTTGACCCTACACTGAGTTCACTTACACTTGCTGGAGAGGTAATAAAAGCTTATAAGGAAATAAGAATTTTTAGTAGATACACGCCTATATATTTCGTTTACTTAAATTCAGGAGTTGTTAGTAATGAGCCGGGTGATGAAGATCGTTACTTTAACGAAATATTTTTTATTGATAGAGTAAAAGATAAAAATGTACACTTTATCCAAAATGACTTACTTTATGATTCTCTAAACATAAATACCCTCATGACTAAGTGGTTTTATGTTTACCAAAACAAGTTAATTGCTGGTGCTACAAGTGTTAAACTACATTCTTTAAGTGATTACAGCTTTATTTTACCAAAGGATATCATAGAATTGGGAGTACCAACAAAAACTAAAATTCATCTTGAAAAAATGCGACTTTCTACTAAAAGAGATGTGATTCGACCTTATTTACCAAATAAACTACTTTATATTACTGATATGAATAACAGTTTACATCTCTTAAATACAGTAACAACAAAATTTGAAAAAACTGTAGATAAAACGACTTTTGATTTTGTGGACTTTTATTGTAAAAATATTTCAAAAAATGAAAGTGATTGCCAACTTGCAAGTATGAATAATGATAATCAATTCAATAGAGACCCACTTTTTTATGCAGGAGTCTATTTTAATAATAATAATATTTATGTATCAACAGGTTTGGAAATAAACGTACCTTGGGAAAGTTCATTATATAGTAGTCTAAAATATATGACATATATAAATGAGATTGGAGAAAAAGAAAAGGTGAAGTACGATATTATTGGTGAAACTTACCCAGCGGTATTAAAATTTGATACATCTTTTAATTTTATTCAAGCTTATCATATTAATATTTCCAGCTACCCTGTAGCAAATAGAATTCCTCAGAAAGCAGGATTTTGGGGTGCTTCGGACAAGGGTTTTATTATTTTAGATTCAATTTTGATTATGGACAATAATCCTGACGCAAGTATTCCTCTAAAGAAAATACCCAAAAGAGCTAACCACGCTTTTTCAATTTTTAAACTTGGAGATAACAACACATTTAGTTTTGATAAATTTTTACCGATTCCATACTACAAAGAATATATAAAATATATGAATTGGCACAGCCGAACGTATTATTTTAAACTTAAGGAGTTTATTTATGGTAATATGTTGAATGGAGGATACATAAACAAACTGAATAGTAATTATTCTACATATAGACTTAAAGGATTAAGTGACAAGCTTATAGAAGAAACCATCCCGAATTTTTCTGAGGATACCACTTGGTTTAAAGTGAATTTTCGAACATTATGTATAAATTCAATTTTTGATGAAGAATATGCAATTGTGATATATTATTTTCAAGATCAACCAATGCTTGAGTTATTAGAATATGACCCCCAAAACGGTGATTTAAGCACTGTACAGGTTACATCTCTTTCAAGCATAGAAGGATTTAAAACGCTCGAATATAATACTAGAATACCACACAATGGAGACGGACTTTGTATAAGTAATAATTCTATATATATGACACGTCTTGAAATGGGAGAATATTTTCTATATAAGTATCCAATAATTCTGAAAAGAAAATTAAAAAAATAGATGTAATAACCTTTTATGAAGTTTTCATGCGGCAATTTAATAAACATTCATTTTTAATCATCTAGTATTTTTAATCACAATTGTATATGAGTCAATTTTGCAATCTATAATCATAAATATTTTTTAATAACAATCTAAATTCTTGAAGTCATGAAAAAGTTTTTATTTGTTAAACTCTCGTTTTTATCTTCTTTTGGAAATCTTGCCATTTCAATATTTAATATTTTTTTGGGGGGAATTATTATATCTGGTTCACTTTCTGCTCAAACATTAAAAGCTAAACAAGAAAGTGTTCAAAGTGGCATTAATGTTAATCGAGCAAATGATCATGTCTCAGGAAAATGTGGGTGGTCCGATTGTTGGATTTGCTGTCCACACAAGCCTTGTAGTAAAACTAAGAATGGTGGCTATGCTTGCCCAGAATGTCCTGAAATGAGAAAAAAGATTAAAAACATGGGTTTGGTCGAAAAAACTTCTAAAACAGCAGTGAAATGTGGGTGTGGTACTGGGATTTATGCCATAAATTCCAAAAAATGTGATGAGATTTGTGAGCTTATAAAAAATTCCACTCTTAATCCGAACTAAAAAGTGTGGTAGAAGAATAATCACTCTAGTGCTTTAACAATAATAGTTGCATATTTTAATTTAATATCTTAATAATATTTTATAACAATTTAAATTTTAAAGTCATGAAAAAGTTAGTTTTATTAATTACGGTCTTTTCAGTCTCCATTAGCCTTCAGATGTTTGCGCAGGTGGAAAGTACCACGGTTAAAAGTTCCAAGTCGAATAGCTCGGAAAAAGCAAAAGGAGCAGGCGCGGATATGAACGCAAATAAAATGAAGGGATATCCACCTAAAGGCTACCCTTGTTTGGGATGTGATCCCTGTGTACCTGCCACCAATCCGGTCTCATATTGCGATAATAATACCGCTGCCAAACTTAGCCCGCACCCTGATGCACTGGCATTGGGTTTTGTATTTACCGGCGGTAAAATGATACCTCTTGCCACCATTCTGATGAAACCTGATGTTGCCAAAAAAATGGCAGCGCTAGGCGCAACAGTAGGTAATGCAAAACAACAAAAAGTAAAATGTGACTGTGGTACGGATGTCTATGGTAAGGATGCAGCAGCTTGCGGTAGGATATGTGATTTTTTAGCCTCTTTAAAATAATCCGGCTTTTCACTAAAGTAGGATAATGCAGCTAATAGCTGCAAAATTTAGAATAAATAAATGAGCAGGGTGGTTTAAAACAAGCCACCCTCTTTTTAATTTTTAACAATATAAAAGATTGTAACATGCGAAAATTAATTTTAATTCTTTTTATAGGAATTACCTCAACCATATATGTACAATCTTCAAAGATAGGAGGTTATCCGGTGGTCAATGTTGAAGTGACCTTGAAACAAAACCCTGGTAGTAAGATCATAAAGCAAGCTGTTACAAATGAATTAGGTTTGTTTGAATTCCTTAATCTGTCTGATGGCAAATATATTGTTGATTTTAGTACCAAAGAAGGTGGAAAACAAATTACTCATCAGGATCTTCAAATGAACATAGACGTGAAGAGCATTACCGAACGACGCAACAAAATAATGGATCATCTTATGGCCAGGGAATCCCAAACAATGTCTGTCTCAATGACCATATCTGAAAATAATGTACGCGGCACCGTTATGTCATCTATAAGAAACTTCAAGAACAAATAGGCAGCATCAGGAAGCTTGGTTAAGGCAAAATGATACATTCATTTCGCGACTACAGGCTTCAGCCACGCAGCATTTTTAAAAAGAGTATTATTTTTTCTCCATTTCTTTTTTATCTATTGATGTATAATAGGCTATTGTCTTGTGGCAATTTAATACATTCAGAATTAATGACACTTATATTAATGCCTACTAAAATCCAGCTCCCAATATGATACACGGGACAAAAATTTTATATCAATATTCCGACTTTCTGATAGTAATCCAATGTATCAAAACTTTTTCCTTAGTTTTGTGACCAGATGAACAAAGGTGAAAGAGCCATAGAGCTCTTATTATACATCATTGTATGCCTTGACATCTAAAGCATCAAATATTAAAGATTTAAACATAAATGGAAGCAATTATTATAACCGTCGGTGACGAAATCCTTATAGGTCAGGTGGTGGATACAAATTCTGCCTGGCTCGGCCAAAAATTATCAGAGACTGGCATTCACATCCATAAGATTTTATCACTTAGCGATAACCACGACCAGATTGTGAGTGGGCTTTCTACGGCGCTTGAGGAGGCTGATATAGTATTCATGACGGGTGGTCTTGGCCCAACAAAAGATGATATCACAAAAAAGGCTATCGCAGATGTTTTGGGTGTTGAAATGTTTTTCCACCAGCCTACTCATGATCGGATAAAGAGTATTTTTGAGAAGATGGATAGACCGATGTCACCATCACATAATGATCAGTGCCTCATGCCAGTAGGAACAGAAATACTGAGAAACTCAATGGGCACAGCACCCGGCATGTTATTTCAGTTCAAAGGTAAAAAGATCATCTCTATGCCGGGAGTACCTTATGAGATGAAAGCAATCATGGAAGAAGTGGTTTTACCTATGCTCTGCAAAGAATCCGATTTGTGCATCGTCCATAAAACAATATTGACATGTGGTGTTGGTGAGACTACTTTAGAAAATTCTATTGAAGATATCGTAGATGATTTTCCTGCAAATCTAAAAATCGCTTATTTGCCCGCACTTGCTCAGGTCAGACTTAGATTGAGTGCCACCGGTCAGAACAATGATATGCTTAATGCGATGACCGAAGAATTCAAGGCCAAAATAGTAGAAAGAATCAGCGATGTAGTGTACGGATATGATAATTCATCTCTGGAAAATGAGATATTTCAAATCTGTAAGAATAAAGGAATAAAGGCAGGAACTGCTGAAAGTTGTACCGGTGGACTTATAGCATCAAAAATAGTTTCCATAGCTGGATCATCAGCTTACTTTCAGGGTGGCATTGTCGCTTACTCTAATGACATAAAAGAAAGAATTCTGGGCGTAAAAGCTGAAACTTTACTTACTTATGGGGCTGTAAGCGAAGAGACAGTCATCGCAATGGTCGATGGGGCTATCGATGTTTTAAAGGCTGATGTGGCAGTAGCAGTTTCAGGTATTGCCGGCCCTGATGGCGGCAGTAACGAAAAACCGGTAGGCACTATTTGGATATGTACAGGAAACAAAGATACAAAAACCACTTTTCTTCTCAAAGCAGGAAAAGACAGAAATAAAAATATTGAGATTGCCACTATCTATGGACTCAATATGCTCCGTAAGTTTATAATAAAGCTCTGATGTATTGGTCTACTGACACACACCATTTGAGGTGCATTTTTTTTCTCATTCAGTTTTTAATTGATGTTAAACCGCAACGTGACACCCGACCGAATAGTAGTCACAGGAAACGAAAGCGAGGTACGCGGAGTAATCCTGGAATAATCAAAGTAAAATCTGAGTGCCAGATTTTTATTGACATCGTATTCTACCGTTGGGTTAAGGGTTACCGTTTTACTACCTCTGTCTGCTTGTGCATCAATTCCTGTCAGCAAATCATATATCTGAGAGATATCATCCCTCAATGAATAACTAAAATTTATCCGTATATCCCGGCTTTTAGCCACAGAAGTTCTGGAAGGTGCATCCACAGGAGAATCGTCAGCGTCTGCTGGATTTTTGCTCTTCTTAGCTTTCTTTTTCCTACTGAAAGATTTGATATCCTTGATGATATACCCGCCTCCTATTACAATTTCCTTACTTTTATTTTCCCGCAATTGGGTTATTCCGAGTTCGAGACTTCTTGTCATTTTGTATTCAAAATCAATTTTCATATCCTTCACTGTCTTTAAACTGAGACCTATGATAGGCACAAATTGCTCCTGAATACTGACCGCAGGAATTTCAAGACGTGAAAAATAGTTATTATTCGGAGACAACTCTACAAAAGGATCTTTTGAATTATAGTTGGGCGAAGTCTGAAAATTATTGATTCTGATAGATGATGTATAACCATGTTTGATGGTAATATTTGAAAATATGTCTCTGAACATCTTCAGTTTTGACAATCCGTTATAGTTGAGCTGCCAGTTTGGTTTAGGTATATAACTATTGTTGGCAAAGACTTTTTGCTGATCAAGATCTACGTCAAACGCTGATTTTCTGGTATACGCTGCTATAAATGCAGGTATGGTAACACTATTATGAGAAGGGCCATATCCCTCCACATACGATGGATCTGATGGGTGTACGCCCGGATTAGTTACATTGGGCAATCTGCGAGAAATGATCTCTCTGTTTTCCTTAAACTGATTGTAAAGACCGAAACTATTGTCAAAAAGCGTATTTATTGCAAAAAAAGATGCATCAAATGAACCAATATCGTATCTGGCCAACTGTAGATATTTGTCACCACCATCCATCTTCTTATTTCTGAACACTTCCGTATGATTTTCCTGATAACTTTTTTTCATCGTGACATCTATGCTGAAATCTTTAAATGGCTCTATCAGTAGTTTAGCATCAAATGACTGCCTCTTGGTTTGGGTGAGGGCATCATTAAAATTGAAACTGGGGTTAAACCAGTTTTGATTTTGCATGAGCCAGTTATTTTCTCCGGTTAGTCTTGGCTGTATTCCAGCAACAAAATCCCAACCCGGAGCTACAAAACCTTCACTCTGGCCCAATAACTGTGATTGTGGCATAAATCCGGGTATTATCGATGTCCTGTCATCTTTATAGTTAAACTTCACAGATCTCACCAGCATCAATGGCCTCAGAATGATGCGTTCAATAATGGAAGGATCGCGTGGTTTGGCTTCCTTCTCGGCCTTTTTTGCTTTATCTTTTGCTTCATCACTCTCATCTATCAGAACTTCTGCTTTTTGCAACTGGTCACCATCCGATTTATTTTCATCGCTCTTCTTTCTTCTTTCGGCGGCATCGGACTTTTTTCTGGGAGCACGGGTTCCTTTACCTGTCTCTATGGATTTCAGATATCCTGACTTATTGTACAGTCTGCTAAAGTCAAAAGTGATGTTAAATCCCGCATTCTGGCCATTGCGTATGATATTGCCCAAAGGGGTGCCTTTGTCATCAATGGTAATAAGACTGCCGCCATCCCATCCGTATTCTGCTTTATAATCAGCTCCGGCAGTGACCCAGTCCAAAACAGGAACGCTTTTAAACGGAAGTTTGTAGTTCAAAGATACATTGTGTGTATAGCTTTTACTCCTTCCCAGATTACGGAGGTTCTGATTTCTATATTTCTCCGGGTATAAAGGATCATCAATGACATTAAGCGTTACATTTTTGCCATCTCTATCGTACCACTCTCTATCTTCTGCAGAGTCAGCAATACCTGCCTGTCTTATCTGATCTATGATTGAGTTGCTGGTTGCTCTGAAGTTAAATCTGAGTGATTTTGTAAGATCCCAATCCAAAACGTAACTTCTTTCCCACCTGTATCTTTTATCATCAAATATAAATACAGGAATACTCGGAAGTCTGTAGGTCCTCGAATTGTCCTGATTAATCATTCTGCTCGTAAAAGAGAAGTTGCTGGGAAGTATACTGAAGTTAAAATCCGATATAAATTTAAGGGCTGAGGACTTGATAAACTTAAAGGGTTCCACATATTTAGTAGGCCTGGTATATACATAGTCAAGCCCTAAAGTTCTGTTTACAGCCTTATCCTCCTTGATGATCGGATCTGATTTGATATTTTCTGTAAAGGCATAAGATAGTGAAACGTTGGATGGGGACCATGGTTTTCCGGTTCCTCCGGCTTGCGTTTTTATATTGGTAAGATTAAATGTCCGGATGGTTATTTCTTCTCTGGCTACTTGTTTTATAGAATCTCTTGCAACACTGTTTTGAATCAAGCCTAGTTTTTCGCCCACCTCTATATCCTGATCAAACGGATCAAACTGGGGCGTAATCAATGTCTTCTGATATTGTGCGTATAAAGGTACGGACAGCTTTAATGCAGGGGGCAATAATTTGCCTGCATCTATATTAGCGGCCACATCGTATTGCAAGGTTTTTTCTCTGTTTCGTTCGAGAAGCCTTTTATCCAAGGCCCCAAACCCAATACTGCTGTAATTTGCTGAAAAATTGAGTTCACCAAGATCGGCCATCTGAATCTGGAGTTTACCCTGAGCTGCTACACCTCCTGACTCGTCAAATCCTGTTACCCGCAACTCATTGATCCAGATTTCTCCATTGAAAAGTTGATCCTTTTCAAGATTTCTTATAGCCACCTGAATAACTTTTACGGCTCCCAAAGAAGGATTTCCTACCATCCTGATTTTGTCACCTTTTTCAGGACTGATCATCATTTCTATAGTGTCTCTTACTTTGATACTGTTTGTAATCCTGAATCTCTTCAATTCCAAAAGGCTGTCAAGCGGTATATTGATATAATTTTCATTTGGCCAGATATTTTCTTGTGTCTGACTTCCTGTTTTTGACATGACTAATGGCAGTTCGTATTCATAGAAGTTGTTAGCCCCTTTGGCCTTCACGTTTGTATTATTGCTATTGTCAAAATCTTTGCCGATTCTCACAACTATCGCCAGTTTTTTATCTTCAATAGCTGGTCCGTCCAGAGCTCTTTCAGCATGCACAAACAGTTGGAGTCTTTTGTA
Organism: Saprospiraceae bacterium; assembly: GCA_043748345.1. Lineage (GTDB taxonomy): Bacteria > Bacteroidota > Bacteroidia > Chitinophagales > Saprospiraceae > OLB9. Next base: position 27,280 of record JAYTNJ010000300.1, on the reverse strand, counting down.
CAAAGCAAGGTTGATATTGGCCAGTTTAGTCATACTTATTTCACAGTCGTCAGGAAGATTTTTAAACTTCATCACCATAGACCTTTCATCCTGCAACAGATTGGCAAATGTACTGAATGCCTGAGTTCTTACAACACCTCTTGGGGTGACATAATTGAAAGGAAGTTTACCTGAATTTTCTTCAATACCCACGTCATCCAGACTAAATTCAATAGACCTAGGGTCAAAATCGGTCGTACAATTCGGTAGCTGCTTACGCCATTGACTTCTTTGCAGCTGAAAATCTGCGAGCCTGAAAGTTTTTGCGGATTTAAAATTGGTGAGATACATTCTCATAAATTGAATAGCTCTTAATCCGGATATACCATTGATAGGAATTCCCTCTTTGATAGGTACCTGAAATCTGTACCATTTTTCTATCTGTCCATTGGGGGCAGTGACAAAAGTAGTTTGTCGATAATGATTACCCAAAATGGTGGTATCAAGTTCATTTGACCCCCGTAGTTTTTTGATTGTAATCTTATATTCGTAAAATGCCTCCGTCTGATCAAGCGACTTATTATTATTGATATCTTCAGTATCAGGGTATCTGTTACCTCTGACAAATTCATTATTATTGTTATTATTGAGTGGTGCATTTCCTTCAGGGCCATTAAAAAACTTCATCCTATTCAGTAGATTGGCCTCCTGTTGGAGAGAATTGTCATTAAAAAATACAAAGTTGTCGTTAGCAGGGTCTTTTGCTACCTGATCAAGGTTTGCTACGTTATTGGCGGTCATCCATGACTCAAATTGTTTAGCTTCACCTTCGTTATTGAGACCATCAAAGCCCAGATCTTGTATTGAGCCTTCTCTGAGGTCAAAACCATTGACCAATGGTATACTAACTGTTGCTTTTCCAAACCTTGTTCCGGTCACCGGTACCCTCCTTTGCGAAGTGGGTAATGCATTTTCAAAGTACAGAAAATTATCCTTTATGATATCTTCAGAAACACTTCCGAGATTAAATATCATTTCTCCCTCTTCATTATCAGGATGGGTGGTACCGTCCTGTCTGTCCATGAAGGGGTTGAGCATCCAGAATTCAATACTTTCATAGTTGGCTGCCTCAAAGTCCGAGTTTTGAAAATATCTCATGACTCCTGCCCATCTTCTTTCAGGGTTGTTTAGTACCACTTTGTTATCTCTGACTGTAAAACCACTGCTTATGCCAGGTATTCCATTGCGATTGTCAAAATTGTAAGGTCCTCTTTCTAATGGGTAATAACTCAAGTCAAAGGTAAACAGCTGCTGCTGACCCGGTTGTACTTGCCTATTAGTAAACAGTTCTTTTTGTTGTATTATTCGGGTATATGGATTGATATTGTCTTGAGCTGTTCTGTTAGTTCCGAGGTCAAGGACATACCAGTTAAGCTTTGCTCTGTTAGCGCCATATGCCAGATTATTATCCAGCTCTGCCTCTCTGAAGGTATTGGCGGAAAGTGCGGTAGCGGATGGAGTGCTTGCAAGTGCCCATTGATTAAAGTTAAATCCACCCAGATTCAGGTTGGTAATTGCGCCCTCAAAATCATCAATATTTGCAATACCTGTATCGTCAAATGGTGTATTTATTGCTTTTGAGTGCCCTGGTCTTATGACTGCAGCTTCGGCCGTTAAATTAATATTTGACTTCTCTTTGGTGCTGTAAAAAGGGAGTTTGTCTATCCACTTTGTTACCCAGGGAGCTTCATCGCTGTAGTTGTAATCCAACCCAAATATCCTGTTATTGATCGGGTCGTCGCCTACATTTACTTTTTGGGTAAATGGTCTCTCATACAGCCTGAGATATGTAGCGCCAAGGCTTGATTTTTTACTAAACTGGTATTCCGCTCTTAGGCCAAGCATATTTTTTTGTTGGAGACTAAACAACGAATTGTCTTCAAAACGTACATCTATGGGAGTACCCTGTGCGAGATAAGTCGGGTTAATGATACGAAGCCTTCCTAACGAGTAGTCTATTTCGTAATCCTGTCCCTCTACCAGTTGTTTGCCCCCTGCAGAAACCCTGACGGAACCCTGGGGTACAAAGGGCCCAAGTGGTATCTCCCCGTTATTTGAGGTGGATTTGACTTTTCCCACCATTCTGAACTTATTTTTGGTAAGATTCTGAGCGGCTATACTGATGGTGGTATCATAGAGTTCTTGATATTTGTATTTGGTCTCAAGCAGGATGTCATCAACGCCTATCTGATCTTTACCTAATGCTTTTTTAAGGGCATCTACACTCAAATGACTTCCGAATGGCTCGAGAATAGGTAATACTATACTACCACTTCTTTCTATTACTGTGACACCGGGTATATAATCAAATATACCATCTGGTTGAGGGTCTCCGAATCGATTCAACCTGTCGAGATTAAAAAATTGCAGCAAAGGGAGTTTATTCAGATCTTTTTCAGGAAGGTATTTTTTTAAACTACCATCATTAAAGTCGTCTTCATAAAATATGTCAAACTCAAAATCCTGTTGATTTAACTGCGTTGTGCGTAGATTGTAGACATTTTTCATCATAAGATCCCACATAGGTGATGTGGTCACCTGGTTGGTAGACTTGAGTAATTTTACAAAAAATACTTTAGGCGGCTCAATCCTGGATGTATCGGTCTGACTACCCGGTTGTACTGATGAAGCCGATAACTGACCTACCTGATACAGCGTGTCACAATTGGATGTATAATAATAGTTGTAGGCTACTCCCAGTACCTGATTGGGCCTCAGTCTTATATTTATGGACAAAGTTCCCAATTTAGGGTGGAATGTAAATTCGGAAGCAGACAACCTCCTACCACGAAATACTTCAAAATCTCTGGTTCTTTTCAAGCCAAATTCAGGTCCTGAAAGCTGCCTCGCCACTTCGTCGATATCTACAATATCTTTACTTTTAATGATTTTTTCGTATATAGCATTAGCTCCGTTTCTTGGAAGGCATAACCCGGTATCATCTTTAGCTAAACAGTTTACGGGATTTAATCTGGGGTCTGAAGAAAATTTAGTAACATCAGGCTCGCCCATATCTGCGATGGCCGTGACCATAGTAGAGTTGTCCTGGTACTCAGGACGGTCGTCAGATATCCAGACCTCTATCTGAGCTATCTGATGAGGTGTGCCTATGTATGGTATATTTGACAGATTTCTTTCATAAGTACTTCTATTGTAGTGAGAAAGAAAAAAGTGCCTGTTTTCATCATATTCGTTGGGAGTGATGGTAAATTCCTGAACAGATACTCCGTTTTCTACTTTGATATTGTTGGACTTGGATCTTTGTTGTGAAGCAAGAGCTGTCAATCTCAAGCGACCAAACTGGAGTTCGGTTTTCAAACCAAAAAGGCTTTGGGCACCTTGTATGAGGTTTCCTCTGAGGGGAAGGCTTACATTTCCGGCTTCAATTTTTTTGATGATATCATCTTCTGAAAAAGCGTCGGAATCAAAGGCAAGCTTTATTTGCCTGTCAAAATCAAATGTGGATTGGGTATCATAATTAAATCCAAGATCCAGCTTTTTTCCGATTTTACCATCTACGTTCATTCTTATCAAAGGAGTGGGAAAATCAGGCTGACTCTGTCTTTGTGCGCGGATAGGAAGCTGCGGATCATCTCTTCGACTGTACAGCCACCCGATGCTGAGATCCACACTACCCTGAGGATTTATATTCACCTCAGTTCCTCCAAATAACCGATCTATAAGGCTATTCTGAAGATCAATTTTATCCATCGGATTGATCTTTCCTGTTCTTGTTTTTTTATCTGATTTTATGCCTGCGAGGGTATTAAAGTATTTTTTTTCCTGTTCTTTGCCAATATAATCCATATACTCTTCGAAAGTCATATATGTGGGCGTTCGGTAATATTGGTCTCCTATTTTTTCAAATATCACATATTGTCCTGTCTTGGGATCGTATTCTACTTTCTGTTCTATCTCCTTTGTAGTGATATCAAAAGGATTATTTTTTTTATCAGTTATGAAATCTCCCTTTCTTTCAGTTATAGGAATGGTATCTGCAGGGGCATAAATGATAAATTCTTCATTTGCATACGGGTCGGCAAGGGTACGGGAAGGCAACTTACCGAAAACACTAAAAACTATACCAACACTTAAACAAAATAATAAGAAAATCTGTTTCAAATTCATATACTCTAATATACTTTGATTGCTAAAAAGCTGTTTTTAGCAATTATCACGGATGCACATCAGAAGTAAACGACTTTATGATGTATTGTCGTATATTTTTAACAAAAAAAAATAAGAAGATTTAGTTCATTTGTTTTAATACCTGCTTGATAAGGTCTTCGACATGTTCTATATTAGGGTTTTTATCCGTGATGCTTTTGATTTGTTTTTCTATCACAAGCCTAGGAAAACCAAGCGCCATCAAAGCAGAGAGTGCCTCCTGACGGATGGTATTGGTTTCTGGAGATGTCAGTACTACGTGTTCTGACCCGGTTTCTTTGATTACTTTATCTTTCAGATCCAGGAAGATCCTTTTTGCAGTTTTTGGGCCTATGCCTTTGACTCTTCCCAGTGCTACAGCATTTTCATGGATGATGGCTGTACGGACTTCTTCAGGAGTCATGTATGACAAAATAACCCTGGCAGTGTTGACTCCTACACCTGATACAGAAATAAGAAGTATAAAAAGCGCTCGCTCATCATCATCAAAAAATCCATAGAGTGAGTGTTCGTCCTCTTTGATACTAAGATACGTAAATATTTTTATCTTCTCAAGATTTTCCAATCTGGAGTAGGTATTCAGACTGATATTGACATGATACCCTACACCGTTACAGTCTACATAAATGAATGCAGGAGTTTTATGGGTGATGGCACCGTTCAGATAAGCTATCAAAAGATTGAATTTAACTGTTGTGAAAATAAGAAAGACCCAAAGAGAACCAGGGTGCAAATATATTTTTTAATTATAATATATCTAAACATTCTGGTATTTAATATCCGGATAAGAAAACACCGATTTGCAGAATACTCTGACTTAGAAATATACATTATTTTTGGCCACTTTTAACTTCATGGACAGCATTTTTCTTCTTTTCCCATTCCCAGGCAGACTTCATGATGTCATCAACTTTTAAGGCAGGGGTCCAACCTAATAGTTTTTTAGCTTTAGTGTAATCAGAATATATGGCCATCACATCTCCTGCTCTACGAGGGCCGGTTTCATAATTTAATTTAAGTCCTGCCACTTTTTCAAAAGCTTCAATAATTTCAAATACGGACAAACCATTACCGATTCCAACATTGAAAACATCAACATTCTCTATCTGATTTCCATCATAAATATACTTGAGGGCAAGGGTATGGGCGTGGGCCAAGTCAGAGACGTGGATATAGTCCCGGATGCAGCTACCATCCCGCGTGGGATAATCAGTGCCAAAAACCGTCATTTTTTTTCGCTTTCCGATGGCCGTTTCGGTGATGACAGGCACGAGATTCTGGGCAAGGTTTATAGGTGATTCGCCCAATAATCCGCTGAGATGCGCGCCTGCCGGATTAAAATATCGCAATAATATGCTTTTTATACAGGTATTTTTAAGACTATCAGAAATGATTTGTTCACCTATCTGCTTGGTGCGTCCATAAGGAGATGCCGCTTCCTGCAGGGGTGTATTTTCGTCAACGGGACTTTTTTCGACATTGCCATACACTGTACAGCTCGAACTGAATATAAATGCATTTACATTATATCTCATACTCAGATCCAGAATATTGATTAGAGAATCAATATTGTTACGGAAATATTGAATAGGCTTTTCAACAGATTCGCCGACTGCTTTGAGGGCTGCAAAATGTATCACTCCGCTGATATCAGGATGCAATGAAAATATGGATTCACTGGCTATCAGATCGCAAAGATCAATGCGGAAATAAGGTACCATGACTCCTGTTATTTTTTCTGCGGCATCAAGAGAAGATCTGTCAGAATTACATTCATTATCGACACAGACAACATCATATCCATTTTCTATCAGATCGATGATGGTATGACTTCCTATGTAACCGGTACCGCCAGTAACCAGTACTTTTTTTTTCATCGAAAATGTACTTTATATTTACCTGAGTTCTTTTCTTAGTCTTGCCACTGGTATATTAAGTTGCTCTCTGTATTTAGCAATTGTCCTTCTGGCTATATTATATCCTCTATCTGAAAGAATTTCCATAAGTCGTTCATCAGACAATGGTTTTGTTTTATCTTCTCTTGAAACCTCATCAGTTAATATGGTCTTAATTTCAAGAGTGGACACTTCACTACCATCCTGCGCTTGCATGGATTCAGAAAAGAAATCTTTTAGTCTTTTGGTTCCGAATTCTGTTTGTACAAATTTAGAATTTGCTACCCTGCTCACAGTAGAAATATCCAGGCCAGTTACCTCAGCAAGATCTTTGAGTATCATGGGTTTTATCCTTCGGTCATCCCCTGTCGAAAAATATTCGTATTGATATTGCATAATAGCATACATAGTTCTATATAGTGTATCCTGACGTTGTTTTATTGCATCTATAAACCATTTTGCAGAGTCAATTTTTTGCTTTATAAACAAAACAGCTTCTTTTTCCGGTCTGGTTGCTCTCCTTCCCTGAATAGTTTCCCGGTACCCTTTGAGCATTTCCATATACTGGTCATTGATTCGAAGATCAGGAGCATTTTTGCTATTTAATGACAATTCGAGGTCTCCATCCCGATTATGAATGATAAAGTCGGGAATAATATATTGACTTTGTTGACTATTTTCAACAGTACTCGCAGGTTTTGGATTGAGTTTTATGATTTCATCAATGGCATCTTTCAGTTCACTATCAGAAAGGTTGAGCTGTTTTTTCATCCTGATGTAATGCTTTTTGGTAAACTCCTCAAAGTAGTCATATAAGATCTTGAGTGCGATCTTTCTTTCGCTGGAATGAACTCCTTTTTCTTTTTCAATTCTGTCTTCCAACTGCAGAATCAAACACTCCTGAAGTGTACGGGCACAAATACCCGCCGGCTCAAATTTCTGAATTTTTTTGATGATTGCATTTACTTCCGGCAGTGTTGTCTCAATGTTGTAGGCAAACAGCAGATCATCAACAATAGAGTTGGGCTCTCTCCTTAGATAACCATCTTCGTCAATAGAACCAATGATCTGATTGGCTATAATGGTCTGTATATCGTTGAGATCAAGCATGCCCAGTTGCTTTTCCAGACTTTCATGAAATGAATTTTCTACCGGAACCGGCATACTTTTTTCATCCTCATTAAGATATTCCTCCCCTTTCATTTTATAGTTTGACGGATCATCATCTAGGTACTCATTCAGATAATCATCAAATTCAAATTCAGGTTCATCTTTTCCACTTTCAGGCTCAGATTCTGTGCCATTTCCAAATCCATCACTATCCAGATCAAAAACGTCATCATAATCATCCCCTTCTTCTAAAGCTGGATTTGATTCCAGCTCCTCTTCTATTCTTTGATCCAAACTGGCCGTAGGGATCTGCAAAAGTTTCATCAGCTGTATCTGTTGGGGGGACAGCTTTTGCAACATTTTTTGACTAAGACTCTGTTTCAACATATCTTTTCACATTGATTCCTGAAAAATCTTTTCAATTATACAACAAAAGATTTTTAGCAGGAGTTTCCTTTTTTTTAATAATTACATCGTATGTTTACAGGGCAAATATAAGGACATATTTCAATATATAATGTATTATTGTAATATTTATGTATATTTATTTTAAGCGAACAACACATTGCAATAATAAATAATTTAATATGGATACCAATCAGAGGCTGGCAGCATTGAGAATAGTGATGAAAAAAAATGCTATTGATGCCATCATAATTCCTTCCAGTGATCCCCATCAAAGCGAATATGTAGCTGCCCACTGGCAGGAAAGAGCTTGGATATCAGGTTTTACAGGATCAGCTGGTATAGCTGCTGTCACTATGGACCATGCAGGACTCTGGACCGATTCAAGATATTTTCTACAAGGCGAAATGCAACTCAAAGGTACTGAAGTTGTCCTGCACAAGATGTACAATCAGTTTGCATCACCGTATGTTGACTTTCTGACAACCGCTCTTCCCTCAGGCTCCACTGTTGCAATCAATGGTATGATGTTTTCAAAAGTTGCTGTAGATGGGATAAAAAAGATACTCGCTTCTGCCGGCATCGATCTGGTCCATCGAATAGATCTCATATCTCAAGTCTGGGGTGACAGACCAGGCCTATCCAATTCGCCCGCGATGTTTCATGAAGATAAGTATTCCGGAAAATCTATGGAACAAAAACTTAAGGAGGTAAGAGCAAATATGATTGACAAAAATGCTGATCATCATTTTATTACAGCACTTGATGATCTTGCCTGGACTTTCAATATGCGGGGTCAGGATGTGGATTATAATCCCGTAACCATTGCCTATGCCATTGTTGGCAAATCTGATGTCCAATTATTTGTTAATAAGGAAAAATTATCGGATGCTCTTAAAAAGGAGTTAGCTAAAAACAGCGTTGTAATTCATGGCTACGATACTATCCTTGATTTTCTGAATCAAATGAATGAGAAAGACAGTATCCTGGTAGATCTTAACATTATCAGCCAGACACTCTATGAAGCCATAAATGCAAAAGTCATCACAGGATCATCCATACCGAAGGAGTTGAAGGCTATTAAAAATGAAACCGAAATTGGTCATATTTGGTCGGTGATGAAAAAAGATGGGGCTGCTCTGGCGCATACTTTCTATTGGCTGGAGCAAAAGCTTCGTCAAAAAGAGCAAATAGATGAGGTCGCAGTTGCCAGAAAACTAGCTGAAAACAGAAGCTTTCAAAAATTTTATCAGGGTGAGAGTTTTGGCGCTATTGTAGGGTACAAAGACAATGGTGCAATCATCCATTATCACCCTGAACCGGCTACATGCAAAACAATACAACCTGAGGGTATCCTGCTTGTAGATAGTGGTGGTCAATACTGTGATGGTACAACGGATATTACCCGCACTTTTGCCTTGAGCCCACCTACTGATGAGCAGAAAAAGGCCTACACTCTTATCTTAAAAGGAATGATAGCTCTTTCAAGAGCCAAATTTCCCGAGGGAACTGCAGGAGCCCAATTGGATACTTTAGCCAGACAATTTTTGTGGGCAGAAGGCATGAATTATGGGCATGGAACCGGACACGGGGTAGGATTTTTCCTTAATGTACATGAACCACCACAAGGTTTTGCCCCAGTCCATTCAGAAAGAGGGAGAACCGTACACCTCCCGGGCATGCTGACCAGTAACGAACCAGGATACTATAAAGAAGGGGAATACGGTATGCGTATAGAAAATCTAATACTGGCTGTAAAGTCAGATACGTCTGGATTTATGGAATTTGAGACCGTCACTTTGTATCCTTTTGAACACACTCTGATCGATAAATCCAGGCTTACAAAAGAAGAAATCAGCTGGATCAATATGTATCATAAAAAGGTTTACTCGGGCATATCACCCATTCTCAAAGGAGAAATCAAAGAATGGTTTAAAGAGAAGTGTAGAAAGGTATAGTAAAACTCCATTTTACCTTGACCAAATATTATATTTCAGGATACAATATATAGCTCTGAAGCCATCCTTCCAACTGATTTTTTTGCCTTCTGCATAAGTGCGTCCATAATAGGATATGCCAACCTCATAAATTTTTATTTTAGGATTGCGGGCAATTCTGGCTGTAACCTCCGGTTCGAAACCGAATCTTTTTTCAGTAAGTTTCAGGTTTTGGATTATGTCGGATTTCCACATTTTATAGCAAGTTTCCATATCTGTGAGATTTAGATTAGTGAGTGCATTGGACAAAGAAGTCAAAACTTTGTTGCCAATGGAGTGCCAAAAAAATAATATTCTGTGCGGATTGCCACCCATAAATCTTGAACCATACACCACATCTGCAAATCCATCCAAAATAGGCTTTAGGAGCAGATTGAATTCATGGGGATCATATTCCAGATCAGCATCCTGAATGACGATAAGATCACCTTTAGCTTTATTAATGCCCGTATGTAAGGCTGCGCCTTTTCCCTTATTTATTTCATGAAGATAGTATGAGATTTCAAGTTCCGGATGGAGGTCTTTATATTCAAAAACTTTTTTTTCTGTACCATCTTTTGAACAATCATTGACAACTATTATTTCTTTGGTGACGCCACCAATGAGATTGACTTCTTTGACTTTCTCGAGTATAAACTGTATCGTCTTCTCTTCATTGTACGCAGGGATGATGACAGAAAGTTTTAGTGGCATAATTTTTTATTTCTTAAGTTACACATATTCAGATAGATACAACAAATATTTTACGGCAGATAACCAGGATCATCTAAGTTAATCTTAGATAATTTATCAAAAAATATTACTTTCGCGGGCTCTAATAGCTTGATAATAACAATAAAAACGCAACAAAAGTATAAAAATGAGTTTTCATTCTTTAAAAATTTCATCAATAGTATCAGAAACTTCTGATACAAAAACCATTTACTTTGAAATTCCTTCCCAACTTAAGGAGCTATTTCAACATAAACCAGGTCAATATCTTACCCTTAAAACTTCTATCAACGGTAAGGAAGTCAGAAGGGCATACTCTATATGTACCAGTCCTGAAGTATCTTCACCGGGAGTCACCATAAAAAAAGTATCCAAGGGTATTATGTCTACATATCTCAATGATACGGCAAAACAAGGCGACAACATTGAAGTTATGTCACCTGAAGGTCACTTTTTTATATTGACTGATCATCTCAAATCCAGAGATCACTATTTTATCACCGCCGGGAGTGGAATAACCCCGGTAATGTCCATGATTCAGGCTATTCTTGAGCATGAACCGAAGAGCACTTGCTATTTGTTGTACGGAAATAGAAACGAGGACACCATCATTTTTAAAGATGCGCTGGACAGGATTTCTTCCAAATATATGGATCAGTTGCACGTAACCCATGTACTGAGCCAGCCTAATGTAAAAAAATCAGGGGGTGTAGGCGGCCTTTTTTCAAAAAAAATCATAGCATGGCCAGGCCTTAAAGGAAGAATTAATATTGAAACATTAAAAGCATTTTTCAAAGAAAACACTTCTGTAAATGAAGACAGACAATATTATATTTGTGGTCCGGGCGATTTTATTGAAAAGACCGAATCAGGTTTGCTTTCCATGAATATTGATAAAAAACATATTCATAAAGAATACTTCACAGTGGCTCACGAAGCCACTAACTCAGATATCGGTCTGGAAAATGTAATTGTGACGGTCACGTTAAAAGGTGATACTTTTGATATCATCATACCCAAGGGCAAAACCATATTGGATACTCTTGTAGATAAAAAGAAAGATCCGCCTTATTCCTGCACGAGCGGAGCATGTTCTACCTGTATGGCTAAAGTTACTGAGGGAAGCGTCACAATGGACAGTTGTTATGCTCTTGACGAAGATGAAGTAGAAGCAGGATACATACTTACCTGCCAGTCTCACCCTAAAACACAAAGGGTGGTACTGACATATGATGTTTAATATATGTCTCCAAGTACAATTCCTGTTTTAAAAGTCATACGTCCCGGTATTTTTTCGGCTTTACAGGATATTGGCAGATTTGGATACAGACATTTAGGCGTACCTTGTTCAGGTGCTTCAGATCGACAGAGTTTTATCTATGTTAATGCTACGCTTCACAACCCAACTAATGCTCCTATACTGGAGATATTTGGTCAAAACGCAGAATTTGAAGTATTAAATCCGGTAAGGATATTCATTGCAGGAGCGTTTGCTATAGTTACATTGGATGATCTACCTGTCGAATTTTTCGGTCCCTTACATGTGAAAAGTGGTCAAAAGTTAAAGATAGAAAAGCTGATAAACGGTGCCGTTGTATATGTAGGAATTGAAGGTGGATTTTCTGCCGTTCCGGTTATGGGTAGTGTTTCTACCATTAGCGGTAGTCATCTCAAACCTGTTTCCAAAAACGATATTCTTTATTCATCATCTCAAACCAACATTTCTTCTGCAAATCATGGAATTTTAAAACCCATAAAAATCAATACCAATAGCCACATCACAATCACACCAGGGCCTGAATTTGAAGTACTTGATAATATTTCACAGCAAAGGATTTTCACATCCATATTTAATATTACCAAAGATAGCAATAGAATGGGTTACCGCTTGCTGGGTGAAATGCTGACACGTAACACTACAAACGATATGCTTACATCAGCAGTGGCTCCAGGCGTGATACAGTTATTGCCGGATGGGCAATTGATTATATTGATGAGAGACTGTCAGACCACGGGGGGCTACCCGCGTATACTGATCGTAGATGAGAGTGATATCAATCAGCTGGCACAAAGAAATCCTGGCAAAAATATTACATTTAAGCTAAAATAAACTATTTGAATGGGCAGTAGTAGCCTGCCGCATCTGCATAAATACAATGCTTAGGAGTAAGGTATTTCCATAGCGATTTTTAATATGAATAAAGGTTGCGTGAACTCTACTGCGAATAAAACGATGTATTATGTATTATCTAATATAAAGAATTATTAGAGTTCCGATAGCCCAATGACGATATATAAGAGAATTAATGACGGTGCAATTTTAAAAAATTGTACATTAGCCCTTGAAATTTCCACATGAATTTCTATGATTTTAATGGTTCATTAAATTTACTAAAATATAAGCAAAATGGCAGATACATTGAGGTCACAGGGGTGGTTTGGCCGCAAAGATAAAGATGGAATCATCTATAGAAGCTGGATGAAAAATCAGGGTATGCCCACTGATATGTTTGACGGTAGACCAGTAATCGGCATTTGCAATACCTTCAGCGAACTGACTCCGTGTAATGCACATCTCAGAGATATTGCGGAAAGGGTCAAACGCGGTGTGTTGGAAGCAGGAGGTTTTCCATTGGAATTTCCTATAATGAGTTTGGGAGAAACCTTGCTTAAACCCACAGCCATGTTGTTCAGAAATCTTGCCAGTATGGATGCGGAAGAAAGCATACGAGGTAATCCATTAGACGGTGTTGTTTTATTGACAGGTTGTGACAAAACCACACCTTCCACGGTTATGGGAGCGGCCAGCGTAGGACTGCCTACTATTGTGGTACCTGGTGGTGCGATGTTGAATGGGAGATTTAAGGGACAAACCATTGGTTCGGGAACACATGTCTGGAAGTTTGATGAAGAAATGAAAACAGGCAATATGACCCAGGAAGATTGCGAATATGCCGAAAGTTGTATGAGCAGAAGTATCGGACACTGTATGACAATGGGTACAGCCTCTACTATGGCTTGTATGGTAGAAGCATTGGGGCTTACTCTTTCAGGTGCTGCTGCCATTCCTGCCGCAGATTCAAGAAAAATGGTACTTGCTCAGCTAAGTGGAAGACGCATAGTAGAAATGGTAAAAGAAAATCTTACTATTGATAAAATTCTCACAAAAGCAGCCTTTTATAACGCCATAAAAGTAAATGCTGCCGTTGGGGGTTCTTCCAACTTTATCATCCATCTTACCGCCATAGCCGGCAGGATAGGCATAGATATCCACCTGGAAGACTTTGATACTATAGGAAGTAAAATTCCACTTTTAGTCAATCTGATGCCTTCCGGCAAATTTCTGATGGAAGACTTTTATTACGCCGGGGGGCTGCCCGTCGTTTTGGATCAGTTGGGCATGCATATCTCTTCAGATGTGGTCACTGTCACTGGTAATAATCATCAGGATAACATCAAAGGGCAAACGACCTGTTATAATGAGGAAGTGATCACTCCGTACAATTCACCGCTCAAAGAAGAAGCAGGATGTGTCGTGGTAAAAGGTAATCTTGCTGAAAATGGAGCAGTCATTAAACCTTCTGCAGCTACTCCCACATTAATGAAACACAAAGGCAGGGCAGTAGTATTTGAAAGTATTGAAGACTATAACGCCCGAATCGACCTGCCTGATCTCGATATCGATGAAAACAGTGTGATGGTACTCAAATATGTGGGTCCTGTAGGCTATCCCGGTATGCCGGAAGTAGGTAACATGGCTTTGCCAAAAAAGATATTGCAAAAGGGTATCAGAGATATGGTCAGAATTTCTGATGGGAGAATGAGCGGTACTGCTTACGGTACAGCCGTTTTACATGTCTCTCCTGAATCTGCAATAGGAGGAAATCTTGCGTTGGTACAAAATGGAGATCTTATCGAGTTGGATGTAGAGCGTCGATTACTCCATCTTCATGTTTCTGATGATGTTTTGAAAAGCCGGAGAGAAGCCTGGACACCACCAAAACCTGCTGCTGATCGAGGTTATGTCAGTATGTATATCCGACACGTCATGGGCGCTGATAAAGGAGCTGATCTTGATTTTCTCCAGGGAAATTCCGGAAGTAAAGTGACCAGAGACTCACATTAGACAATAAATTTTGAATCTAAATATGAAGGAATGGTCCCGAATAATAACTTCTAATGGATAAGTGGTGATACCATCGATATCACTGTAGATAATATCGGTACTTTAACCAACATTGTTAAATAATCTTATGACATTCCTAATCATCTTATTTGCGATAGCCTTTCAGGTTTTTTTGTCGGTCAAGAAAGTAAGCCCATTTATTTCTTTGCTGATAGTAGCTGTTACCTGTGGTCTTATGTTAGGTATGCCTCCGGAGGCATTATTAAAATCCTTGGAATCCGGGGTAGGTAGTACACTGGGGGGATTGGCTTTGATTTTGGTTCTGGGGGCCATCCTGGGTAAAATACTGGAAGAAAGTGGGGCAGCTGATCGAATCACAACGACACTCATAAGCAGTTTTGGCGAAGATAATATCCAATGGGCCATCATGTTGACTGGATTTTTAGTTGGGATTCCATTGTATTACAACGCCGGTTTTGTTATCCTGGTACCGTTGGTATTTTCATTGGCTAAAAAAACGAGCTTGCCCTTGCTATATATCGCTATACCTATGGCGGCAGCACTTTCGACGACGCATTGTTTCCTTCCGCCTCATCCGGGACCGGTTGTTTTGATCAATGTACTTCACGCAGATATAGGTAAGACATTGGTTTATGGACTTATACTTGCTATACCCATTTCTATACTTGCCGGGCCGATTCTGGGCAAATTTATGAAAAATATAACCGCAACGGCATCGGATACTTTTCTTTTCGGAAAAGCGAAACCGATAGAGTCGCTTCCGGCTACTTTTCCAAGTTTTTTTATAGCATTATTACCCGTCATTCTAATAACATGTTCTGTTCTGGCCAATACATTTTTTCAGGATGGTTATATTAAAAAAATAATTTTGTTTTTAGGCAATGCCAATATCGCGCTTTTGATTACTGTTTTGTCCGCCATATACTTTTTTGGTATAAAAAAAAGAGAAAAGATGGAAACAACTATGAAATGGCTTAATGACGCTATTACTGGTATTTCAGTTATCCTTATGATCATCACAGCCGGAGGTGTCTTCAAGCAAGTCCTGACCGATAGTGGAGCATCAGAATATATTTCCTCATTCAGCAGCAAATGGCAAATGCCACCTTTGATTTTTGCATGGATCATTACTGCATTGCTCAGAGTTACGATAGGATCTGCTACTGTAGCCGGAATAACGGCAGCTGGAGTTGTTGCTCCTATTGTTACTTCCGGCAATATTGCTCCGGAGCTTATGGTATTGGCTGTAGGTACGGGCAGTGTCTTTGGTTCTCACATCAATGATACAGGATTTTGGATGTTTAAAGAGTTTTTTAATCTTACTTTAAAACAAACCTTTCAATCATGGACTTTGATGGAGAGTCTGATATCGGTGCTAGGTTTGGTAGGGGTTTTGATTTTAGACATTTTTATTTAAATTGCCCAAGAACATACTGCCTATTACAAAGTTACTGTATCCCCCTTCGCCGGAATTTCAATATTTTTAAATCCTTTTTCGGTCAGGAAATATTTAAACGATTTTTGTGTTTCAGGCTCGCCATGTACAAGAAATAATCGTTTGACGCTTTCTTTCTGATTGGAAATAAAGTCAAACATCTCATTTTTATCGCCGTGTGCTGAAAAAGAATCCATTATCACAACATTCGCTCTGACGACTTTGTCTTCCTCAAAAACGCGAATGGTTTCTGCACCAGAACGCAAGATGCCACCCGGCGTCTCCGGAGAGCAATATCCCACAATCAGAAAAGTATTTTTTGGGTTTTCTATATTATTAAAAAGATGATGTTTAACCCGGCCTGCATTCATCATACCGGAGGCAGAGATGATAATACACGGTTCATTGGAATTATTGAGGGCTTTTGATCCCTCGACTTCTTTGATATACTCCAGATTGTTAAATCCGAAGGGATTACTATCGGTCATCAGGTAATCATTTATCTCCTTGTCAAAACACTCGGGATGGAGACCAAAAATATGCGTCACATTGACTGCTAGCGGACTGTCTACATATACTTTAATACGTGGCAACAGGCCTGCATTTTCCATTTTGTCCAACATGTAGACTATCTCCTGGGTTCTGCCCAGACTGAATGCAGGAATGATAAGTTTACCTTTTTTTTCTAAACACGTATGTTTGATGACTTCCAGAAACTGCGCTGATTGTTCAGGTGCCGCTTCATGCACTCTGTCTCCGTACGTTGATTCGCAAATAAGATAATCTACCCCTGGCATAGGGACGGGATCTCTTAAAATGGGACGATAAGGTCGTCCGATATCACCTGTAAAACCTACTATCGTTTCTGTACCGTTTTCTTTTATTTTGAGTGTCACACTGGCGCTTCCTAAAATGTGCCCTGCGTCCCTGTACATGACCTGCACATCGGGATGAATCTGCTCCCAGACATCATAAGGATGGCCTTCAAATCGCACCATAGCCGGACCTACATCATCGCTGGTGTATAATGGTTCGCGCAATTTATTTGTTTCTTTTTTCCTTTTCTTTAGTATCTTTTTATTGTGCCACTCCACATCTATTTCCTGAATTTTTGCACTATCGAGCAGCATCACTGCGCACAGGCTTCTGGTGGCGTGTGTCGAGTGAATAGGCCCGCCATAACCATCCTTAACTAGTTTTGGTATACGGCCACAATGGTCAATGTGGGCATGGGATAAAATCATACAGTTTATTTCGGATGGTTTAAACAGCCATTCTTTATTCCAATCCCATATCATAGATCCTTTGCCCTGAAAAAGACCACAATCCAACAGAATTTTATAGCCATTATCCAGTTCTATAAGATGTGAGCTTCCTGTGACATATTGTGCCGCACCACAAAACTTAATTTTCATAATGTATCAACTTTAATGCAATAATAAGGAAAATAGACCATCTTATAATAGGAAAACTGCTAAAATCTGTAAATATAATTAAATCTGCATCAAGAGACACAATGCATCTGTAGCCCGATTTGCGATTATTAACTCCCGCGCTTTGAGATGTTTTTCGTTTGTTGTGATCCTAAGTAATTCGGGATTTACACTTGCGAACTCCCTCAGTGTTGCCCCATCAGGTAGAGACATAAAAGATGCCAATATCGAAATTTCATTTCCTGTCAACACTCTGCTTTCCCGTATGTGCGCAGGTAGGCCATCAAATCCAATGGGAATTTCACTTACCGACTGATATATCTCCATGAGAGCATCACCACTAGCCCTGACAAAAAAGTTTTTCCCCAATCTACCCATGAGGTCCAGTTTTTGCTGGTCTATTGTGTTGCCATTCAATACAGATTCATCTATTGACATTAACAAGATTTCACAAATGATCAGGTGGCCTGCACCCCCTTTGTCTCCGAGTGTAATGATATCTTTTACTTTACATTCCAGGTTGACGGGCGACTCTGCAACTCTTGGAGCTTTCACAGTTTCTGATGGTTCGGGAGTAAGCCCGGATTTTGAGAATTCGCTGACATCAGCAGGAAATTCCACTGAGGCCAGGGCCATCTGCCTTACTATAGAATATGGGACTACATTGATTACACATTCCCCACTTACTTTTACATTATGCAAAGTGTCTTTAGTGGTGTTATCACTTCCTTTTCTGTTGGAAGAAAATACAACTATAGGAGGATTGGATGAAAAAGCATTAAAAAAACTGTAAGGCGCCAGATTCTGAATACCATTTTCGTCCAATGTACTTACAAAAGCAATCGGGCGTGGAGCTACCGAAGCGATCATATACTGATGTATGTCTTTGTTCGGAACCTCGCCGGGTACAATCCTTCTCTTCATTGTGTCATATTTTGTAAGGACAAAATTACAAACATAAAACAAATGCTACTAACTACAACGACATAATTCAATTGGGAAAACCGGAACTATAAAGTAAGCCAATAATTTAGCTTTAGTACCACAAAACGACTTTTATTGTAAAATGTATTTTCAATACCATAATTATCTGTATAAACGAGAAATACATCACTCATAGGTGCAAACCTGTATTGAAGTCGGCTATTGACGTTGAAGTTGTCTGACTGAGTATTGTATTGCAGGAAAGTAGTCCAGAAAACCTGAGTAGAAAAATTTATCTCCGCACGCACTGTACCTAAGGTTATCTTACGGTCTTCATAGGGATGAGGAAACTTAATATCATTATGCTCAACACCCGCACGAAAGTTTCCCCAAGGTTGAGAGCGGTAGGTGATTCCTGCTCGATAAGTATGTTTCCATGCATTATAAAACTGGCCTGTCACTGCAAATATATCAAAAACCCATGCTTTTCTGCTATCACTATTATATTGGATATTAAACTCTGTCATATTGTAATCTCCTTTAGGAAGTGTCGGTGAAGTGATTTGAAAAGGGAAGATCAGACGTACAAAATTATTATTGAGCCGGAATCGCAATGAACTGGTATTTTTGAAAAATATAAAGTGTCTTAGTCTGGTATACCATTCATTGAGCCCGCTGCCATCATCATTAACCCAAACAAAGTTTTCTAGCCCACTCCAATGATAATTAACATTTTTGCTTTGTTTAGGGTAATGATAATAATCAAGCATTGATCCAACATTTGTATATCCAATTCTAACTGTTTTATCTTCGTCGGGATCATAATTTTCGATTCTTCCGTTGAATCCCATGTCGGAGTAATAATTTTTACCCACATGCTGGACATTGACAAAACCTCTGAAATTTTGGCCGCTATAAGCCAGTCCTCCATAAATTTGACCATTGTTTTTGCCATACTCGTTGCCTTTGTTAGAGTGCAGATAACCCAGAGAAGATTGAAATTTGCCATCATTTGTTGTATATACAAAATCTCCGCCTATATTTCTCCCAAAATCCTTTTTATTTATACTGCCATCAGACCAGCCCTGCCTATTGAGAAAAATACCCCTGAATGTTGATCTGGCAAAAATTCTTTGTTGAAAAGCAACAGCACTGAAATTGTTAGCCCCGGTTCCGTCTTTATCCTGTGTTTGCATGTTAAATGCTCCGATTCTCAGTTTTTCATTCACATTTCCGGTCAATCTTGCTCCATACAATATAGGTGTAGGCTGTCCTGAGTTATTCAAACCTATAGTCCTTGAATAAAATACCTGATCTGCTCCTTGTCCAAAATTATTAAATATATCATTATTTTCAATAAAAAACTGCCTCCTCTCCGGAAAAAAAATGTTGAATCGCGTAAGATTAGTAACCTGTACATCCACTTCTACCTGCGAAAAATCAGAAAAAGTGGTCAGGTCAAGATTCAGGGCGGATCCCAGGGCAATTTTTGCATCTCCACCTGCCTGAAACTTTGTTTCTTTATCTGCATTTGTTTTATCATTTCTAAGGGATGTATATGGGATGACTGAGACATTACCTCCATGTTTTGTTGGAGCCTCTGACCATTGAAGCGAACCGTAGTATCCTATGTCAAAGAAACTGAATTGCCTGGGCACAGGTGCCCACACGCTTATCTCATTATTTCCAGGGTCGCCTCTCATCAGATTGATACGCCAGTTAGGGTTACCATCCTTAAAACGTATGCTCTTCAGAGGAATCTTCATTTCCACAATCCATTTGCCAGCGTGCCGAGTAACTGCTGAGAACCATCGGTTATCCCATGAACCATCAGCACTGCCGGGTGAAAAAATGGCCTCACTTTGAGCTCCCATTGCATTGACTCCAAAACCAAAACCATTAGCTTTACTCCCAACAGGATCGATAAAGATACCAAATACATCGCTATTTTCAAAAACATCTCTTTTTAGTGACTGTATCACATAATGCATATCATCATAACATATCGCCAATACATACAAATTGGCATCATCAAAGAGCATCTTTACGATAGTTTCATTTTTGGGTTTCCCGGTATCGATGGGTGCGTTGAGTATAAAATCTTTGGCTTCTTTTGGTTCACTCCAACCTGACTCATCGGCTATACCGTCAATTTTTATTTCAGATGTAGTTTTTTGCAGATAATAGATAAAATCTGCATCATTTGTTTTTTGACAAAATAAATTACCCGGCGATATGATCAGAATGAAAAAAAATATATAAAAAATAAGGGCATTCACTTTGCAATATTTTATCTAAAGGAGTGCAAATGTAACTACTCATATGAATTCGGTGGTCTATATTTTTATAAAATAGACAAAATGTCGATATCTGTTTATTAAAACTTTCAATTAATTCCTAATATACAGATACTTAAAGCCATCAGAAATAAAAGATGACTGGTCGATAATCAGGCTATCATTGGAAATTTTGATATCACCAAATTGCTGGTCATTAATATATAATGTAGTCAGATTGGAAGGGTTTATCTCAAAATAACGGTAATTTCCACTAGGAAAACTGAAATTAAGCTGTCCGGCATATTTGTTATCAATAGAAAGAGTGCCATCGTCAAAAATCCAGATTATCTGCCCTTTGGGGTAATTTATATTAAACCCTGCGATACCTCCTGTGGCGTTGACCAAATTCCATTTACCTTCTAAATTCTCTTCCTTATTATCCTTATTACATGACAATAAAACAAAAATCAATAAGGTGATAATTGCGAAATATGACTTCATTATTGTAAGTTATTTGATGTATAGACGTATGTTTTTACTTTAAAGTTGGCCACATTCTCGATTATTTTTGTGATATACCAAAAATCTGAGCGGGCTTGTCTGATTTCCAACTCGATTACCTACTCCAGGGTCACGGGGTCATACTTGAGCCGGAAATAAAGATATCCTGATCTTGTATAAATTTACATATTTATCAGCGATATATCGATCAGGCTCCACAAAACATCATTGTCAGGAAATGAAGCTGTATAAGTATGAAGCTTACCGGTAAAGGGGTGTACAAACTCCAGTTTATAAGACAAAAGACAAATACTTCTGTCAAGATTAGGTCTTTTTGACCCGTATTTTAAATCTCCTTTTATTGGCATTTCCATAGTGGCTAACTGAGCCCTGATCTGATGAAATCTTCCTGTTTTCAGATCAATCTTTAGCAAATGATAGTTGTCAAATGACTGTAGTAGGGTATATTCAAGCACAGCCTCTTTATAATTATGGTCTACCTCAATATCGGCAGTCATGGCTCTGTTATGCAGTTTTTTAAGATAATGGCGCAATTCGGTAGTTACAGGCTCAGGATTACCACCTACTATGCCCAAATAAGTTTTTTTGACACTTCGGTTTTTCAACATTTCAGTAAATTCTGCTGCAAAATTTTTATTTTTACCGAATATGACTATACCACTTACCGGTTGGTCAATTCTGTTCAGGACAAAAACCTGATCTTTGTACCTGGCATTCAATACAGTCTCAAGATCTTCTGTTCCTTTATTAGTGGCTTGCACAGCGACACCATACTTTTTTATAATTACTATAAAATCTTCGGATTCATCAATGATTCTGAAATTAGTATCAAATGAATTTGGATTGATAAGTTTATTTAGACCGGACAGATCCATTATTTCCAATTGATTGCAGCTGTTTTTGCAAAATTACATCAATCTACCTCTTCATAATCTACATATTCATCTTCATGATTTTTTCCGGGCTTCTCCTGCTTTATATTGTTGCCGGAAACAGGTTTTTTTCCTTCAATCATAGGTGAAATAAAATATGTAAAGACATAATACCCTATTGCTGAAAGTATAAGATACTTGATCATGATATACTTTTCTCAAATATTTAAATAAGAAAACAAATGACATCCCCGGAAACAAATACGAGACCAGGGATATCTTTACAATTTTAGTTATTTACCCCCGAATAGTTTGCCAAAAATAGACTTTACTCCCATTTCAGCAATGTCATCTACCATACTTCCGTCGCCATCTTTATCAAACATTTTTGAAAACATACCCTGTGTCGAAGGTTGCTGATTGATGGTTTTTGTTGCTCCTTGGATAAAGTCCAGTAATCCGCCACCTTGCTCAACTTGTTGTGATTGTTGTGGTACAGGTTGGCTTTGAGCTTTTACCTTACCGAGCATACCTAACACTACTGGCGCAAGGGTTGCCATCATAGACAGTATCTTACCCGTATCGATTCCACTTGATTTAGAAATTGATTCTGCTGCTGTCTCCTGTTTATCTCCAAGGAGGTGATTCAAGATACCAGTGCCATTTGCTGTATTTGGGTTTTGAGGTTGGACCGCTCCCGAAAGAAATCCTCCCAGATCATTGAGTATACTCCCATCATGGTCTCTGTCAAGTGCAGCCATCAAACCCCCGGCACCTTCGGGTGTGCTGGCATTATGCGAAATTGCATTCATGAGAGTGGCTAAAACACCATCCACCGCTGAATTTGTTTGTTTAGAATCACCTAATCCAAGCTGCTGACCTACTTGGTTAATGATAAGATCTTTCATAGGGCCTTGTAACAAATCTGTTATATCCATCTTTACGTTTAATAATTTTTTATAATCGAATATCCGACATGCAATACTAACAATAATTTCAATAAATAATTCATTAATTAAAAGAGATAATTGGTCATCGTAAAATTCGGAATGGTATTTGCATTTATAAATTATAATAATTCATAATATGTATGTTAGTTAAAATAATATTAAGTATATCTGTTTCATGTTTATTTTGCATGTTATTTTCCCCTGTTCTAGCCAATAAAAAATTAACAGAAAATTATATTTCAAAATATAAAAATATTGCTGTGTCTGAAATGAGGAAAACCGGAATTCCCGCCAGCATCAAACTGGCGCAGGGCATGCTGGAGTCTGATTTGGGTCGCAGTCCTTTAGCCTATGAGGCCAACAATCATTTTGGGATCAAATGCGGTAAAGCTTGGTCAGGTGGTACTTTTTATAAAACCGATGACGATACAGACAGCACGGGGGCTATCATAGAAAGCTGCTTTAGGTCATTTGGCACGGGTGAAGAGTCTTATTTAGCTCATTCTGATTTTTTGGCCAATCCCGATAAACAATCCCGCTATGGCTTTCTCTTTGAACTCAGTACTACTGATTATGTCGGCTGGGCCAATGGATTGAAATTTGCAGGATATGCATCTGATCCATCCTATCCATCAAAGCTCATCAGAATCATCGAAAGCAACCAACTGTATAATTATGACGAACCTGTTAATGTGGCGAAAAGGGAGCTGGTATTGACGGATGATAATCGGCCTAAGGGCCAATCAAAACCCGAAACAAAGATTGAAGCTAAAGTAAAAGACCAAAAATCAAATCGGGAATATGCCATTGTTACACATACACCCGAACCCAAAAAGCAAAAAATGTCAATTGGAAAATATACTGTAACAAAAATCAATGATATAAAAATGGTGATGGCCTTCGGTGGAGAATCAATTAAGGAACTGGCACTCAGAAACGGTAAAAACGTGTTTGATCTTCTCGAATTCAACGAAGAAATCCTAAGTCAGGATTATATACTTGACGCTCAGGACATTGTATTTTTAGATAAAAAGAAAAAATCTGTAGCGGATGAATCTTTAGCTTTTCATACAGTCTCTAAAGGTGAAAACCTGTATCTTATTTCCCAGAAATATGGTATCCGACTTGAAAACTTAAAGGCTAAAAATAATATACCGCCGGATGCAGAACCGATGCAGGGAGAAATCCTCAGTCTCTCGCAAAATCTATCCAAAAGAGATAGTCCAAAATACAGGATCGTAGAAAAATTAGACACTTTTGTGGATTTCGGAGGATTGCAATGATAGAACAGGAACATATCAGCTTGAATAAATATATCAGTGATACAGGCTATTGCTCTCGCCGTGAAGCTGATAAACTGATAGAAGCCGGAAGGGTAAAACTCAATGATACAATAGCTCGCAAAGGTAATAGAGTTGGTCAGCAAGATCGTGTATATCTGGATGATGAGCTGATTTTAAATAAAACAAAGCCTGTATATATTGCCTTCCATAAGCCTGTGGGTGTCGTATGCACCACAGATCAGCGCGAACCCGACAACATCATAGATTATCTGAATTATAAGGAGAGAATCTTTCCGGTCGGCAGACTGGATAAGATGTCCCAGGGACTCATTTTGCTCACTAATGACGGTGATATTGTCAATAAAATACTACGAGCCGGCAATTTTCACGAAAAGGAATACATCGTTACTGTCAATAAATCTTTTGATAATGCATTTATTAAAACTATGGCGACTGGGGTGCCGATTCTTGACACTGTGACTCGTCCATGCATAGTCAAAAAGCTCAATGATTTCACCTTTAGTATAGTATTAACTCAAGGACTGAACAGACAGATACGCCGTATGTGTGAGTACCTTGGCTACGCAGTAAAATCTCTTACCCGCATCAGAATCATGGACATGACCTTAGATGGTATACCTTATGATAGTTGGAGATACTTAACCGAAGCAGAGATACTCTGTCTAATGGAATTGGTAAAAAACTCCAGAAAATAGATGTAGGTCTCCATTCTAATTTATAATGATGCAGTAAGTGTTGTAAATAACACACTCAAACTATAGAGGCTTTTCCAATTTTTTACTTACTCGAATAAACGAGGTATTGCCAAGCTTTCAGTTCTACCGTATCTCCTTCTTTTAATGCTTTCTTTTGTTGTGAGAAAACATCAGTATAATCACCTGCAACATCAGAACCGGAAAGTTTTGCTGCTTGTGTCTTAGCCGAAAGGTTGATTACTATGACAACTTTTTCTCCATCTTTTGCACGGGTAAACGCATAGATATTTTCGTCGTTGCCTGTGGCTATTTTGACCAACGGTCCACCATGTTCACCATTCCAAAGGGATTTATTGCGATGTTTAAGGTCAAACAGTGTTTTATAAAATGATGCATACGGATAATCCGCCCAGGGAATACTGTCTTTTTTGAAAAATTCCAGTTGCTTGTCCATAGCTGATTCCTGTCCGGTATATAGGAGCGGTATACCATTGAAAGTGGCAGTTAAAACAGCAAAAGCTTTATGACCATCTCCCATTCTGGCAAATTCAGTCCCCGCCCAGGAGTTTTCATCATGATTGGACGTGAACTGCATCTGATAGCCTTTTTTGTATTGCTCAGACTTCTTCATCAATACACTGTCTATATTTAATGCCGTCTTCTTTTCTATCTTTTTTTCTCCTTCTTTTACATTTCCCTGTACAACATTGGATGCCTTTTTTCTGTTGGCCCCTTGAGATTCTGCAATCTGATTGAGGGTATGATGCATTTCCCAACCATAGTCAGCGATAAATGTACCATTATTGACAATGGCTGGCACCTCACCTTCTGAAAGCATAAACAGTGGTTTAAGTTTATACAGCGAATCCGCACATTGTGCCCAGAAGTCAACTGGCACACCGTGTGCCACATCCATTCTGTATCCATCGATACCCGTCTCGTTGATCCAGAATTTTAGAGCATCAATCATTCCTATTCGCATATCTTTTTTGTCAAAATTCAAGTCAGCCACATCAGTCCAGCCCCATGATTTTCCTGTATTATAATCAATAGGGTCGGTGATATTGCCATCCTTATCTTTCGAATACCAGTCAGGATGTTCTGTGATCCATGGATTGTCCCATCCCGTATGATTGGGTACCCAGTCGATGATGATGTACATGCCCGCATTATGAATAGCCTTAACCATACTTTTAAATTCATCCATACTGCCAAACTCAGGATTCGTTTTATAATAATCGCCAATGGAATATGGGCTTCCCAGTTCTCCTTTTCTGTTTTTAACACTCACAGGATTAACGGGCATAAACCATAGAATGTCGATACCCATTTCTTTGAGTCGCGGTATATGAGATTCAAATGATTTAAATGTATTTTCTTTGGTAAAGTGTCTTAGATTTACTTCATAAATTACAGCATTTTTATGCCATTCCGGTACAAGAGGTTTTTCGAAAGAGACCAATTGATCTGTTGGCCCACTCTTGCCAGAATTCCTGCATGAAATGAATAATATTGTCACTCCAATCAGTATAACGGCTACAAGGCTCATTTTTGATAATAACATAAAATTGATTTTATTTTTGGCTGTAAAAATATAAGTTAGTCTCAATAAAACGTAAATATATACATGCTAAATTGTACGAGAAAGTTTTTTGTTCGTCAAAGCAGTAATTAAGGCCTACAATTCTCCATATAACTATGCAGTGTCGAGTAAGAGTATTGCTCTCATTAGCAATCTATTTAGGAAGGCCTATGTGTGTAAGGGTGCCCAAAATAAAATTCAATCATTTTTAAAAGCAGAAATTCTTGCCATTGAATCTGACTTCAACACAAGTATTAAATTGTTAAAGGAAGCAGTAGAAATAGAGGATGGCTTAAATTATAACGAACCTCCTGATTGGTTTTTTTCTATGAGGCACCATTTGGGATCAGTCCAAATTGATGCCGTAAAATACAAAGATGCCATTAAAACCTATTAGGATGATTTAAAAAGATTGCCCAAAAATGGGTGGGCAATTCACGGGTTAAAACTAGCCTATGAAAAATTAATGGATGATAAAAAATCAAAGGAAGCAGAAAAATTATTAAGTTCTGTTTCGTCTACGGCTGATATTGAATTATATGGTTCAAAAGTAAAATGAAAACATGATTTTTTTTTTCTTATGTGGATGTAACAAACTCAATTTTACACAATTATAAACAAGTCTTTAATATTCAAACATTTATTGTCTTTAGGTTTAAATTTTGCTTATTGGATTAAAAATACATCTCATTTGTTCAAACTCATGAGTTGTGTGGCAATATTTTATAATTTTACGAAAAATAATTTTAAACATACTCCAAACATCGGATGACCATATGTGTAAAACAAATTACAAAAATGTGAAATTTTTGC
>JAYTNJ010000299.1:0-2267 GCA_043748345.1 Saprospiraceae bacterium | reverse complement strand
TCATGTCAGTATAATAAAAATAAAGAAGATAAAGAAGGGGAAATGACTGATCTACTTAAATATGGTATTCCCCAAACTATAATTACTCCGTCGGATGTTGTGATTTCAAAAATAGGTAAGGGTGAACTCATGGATGTCTCTATAAAAAATGATAAAGGATACGATTTACAAATATTTATGGTGGGTGCTTTCACAAGTGATATAAAAAAAATCAAAGAAGAAAAGAAAGCTAATGCTACATCAAATCCTTCTTTCTCCAAAATTGTAGAAGAATACGAGGATGGATTTTTATATGAAAAAGTAACAGAAGAAGGCACCAGAACATACGATTTTAATATTATCAGAATCGTAGGTGCAAATGAAATAAACTTTCAGTGCGGTAACAGTAAAGAATTTACGGAATCAGAAGTAAAAAAAATGGTTAGGTCTATCAGAAATTGATATTCTATTTTATAGATGCAAGAATGTCTACAATAGCATCCTTCCATCCTTCCTGTACTTTTTTAATTTCAGCCGGTGTCAATTGAGCAACTACATCAGTCTTTTCATGGTCATGATTATGATTGTGGCCTTCATGGATATGGCCTTCATGCTTATGACCTTCATGACTGTGTTCCATACCGGGAATAGTTACCATTTCATTTCTCCAGTTACCTACCGCAGATTTAAGAAGACTTAGCGAGTCGATATTCCATTTGTTAGCCCCTTCAGCCATTCTGGCATCCAATATACTATCTGCACGCAGTCCCAAATCTATGGCTTCGTGTTGAATTTCATCCGCCTGCAATAACAATGGATCTATAGAATTTTCTTTACATGAGAAAGCTGCCAAAATAAAAATTGCACATACGATATTTATGAATTTCATAGAACTCTTTTTAATATTTATAAACAAATGTATGCCTTTTACAGAAATGCCATTAAAGATTTTTCAATAATTTTTAAAGCTTCCATTATTTGCTCCTCATTAATTATCAACGGCGGGGCCAATCTTATTTTGTTTCCATGAGTAGGTTTAGCCAATAATCCATTATCTTTAAATTCTATACATATGTCCCAGGCTAGATAGGAGTCCTCTTCAGAATCGATCACAATAGCATTTAAAAGTCCTTTGCCTCTCACAATTGTTACCAATCTATTTTTTGCTGCAATTTTCTCAAGCCCGGCTCTGAATAATCTTCCCATTTTGTTTGAATTCTCCGCAAGCCCCTCGTGGATCACTACTTTTAAGGCTTCCATCGCAACAGCGCAGGCAAGTGGATTACCTCCGAATGTAGATCCATGTTCACCTGGATTAATTGTGAGCATAATTTCATCATTTGCAAGCACGGCGGATACCGGCATAACTCCTCCTGAAAGTGCTTTGCCCAAGATAAGAATATCAGGTTTAGTTTCACTTTTTTGATTACATTGACCAGAATTACAAGTGCAATCTCCGCATGTAGCCAATAATCGCCCTGTTCTGGCTATTCCCGTCTGAATTTCATCAGCTACAAATAGTACATTATACTTTCTGCATAATCTCGCAACTTCAGATAAATAATTTTCATCCGGTACCACTACACCCGCTTCACCTTGAATCGGCTCGACAATAAATGCTGCATAAGCTGGCTCAAGTTGAAATGCAGTTTCCAGTGCAATAAGGTCATTAAAAGGTATAGTATCTATCCCTGACATAAAGGGACCGAATCCCTGACGTGCTGCAGTATCAGATGAGGCTGAGACCACAGAAAGGGTTCTGCCATGAAAATTATTTACAGCAAAGAGCAATTTAGCTTTATCTTTTTCAATACCTTTAACTTTATAGGCCCATTTTCTGGCAAGTTTCATAGCTGTTTCAACTGCTTCAACACCAGAGTTCATCATCAGCACTTTGTCAAAACCAAATAGTTTGCACATAAACTCTTCACATTCCCCCAGTAGATTATTATGAAATGCTCTGGATGTCAAAGTTAATTTTTGTGCCTGATCAGTCATAGCCTTGATTATGAGTGGATGACAATGCCCCTGATTGACAGCAGAGTATGCTGATAGAAAATCAAAATATTTTTTCCCATCGACATCCCATACAAAAACTCCCTCTCCCCTTTCTATCACAACGGGTACAGGATGATAGTTATGGGCACCATACTTATGCTCTCTGGCTATGTACGATTGTGTTTTGATGGATTCCTGAGATGTTGCAGTAGCCATAAAATTTTAGTTTAAAATTTACATTAACAATTTCGAACAAAATTACCAAATAAATTGAACAATCCAATTAATTT
>JAYTNJ010000298.1:0-6291 GCA_043748345.1 Saprospiraceae bacterium | reverse complement strand
TAATTACCATTATTTTTGTTTTGCACTTTAACAATTGGACAAAAGTGAGAATCTTTGTAATGTATTGTATTACATAATTTAGAGAGTTAATTACATATTTGACATAAAGTAAACAGTGTGTTATTTAAAATGCTAATTT
This sequence comes from Saprospiraceae bacterium, assembly GCA_043748345.1. GTDB lineage: Bacteria > Bacteroidota > Bacteroidia > Chitinophagales > Saprospiraceae > OLB9. The sequence continues at coordinate 6,152 of JAYTNJ010000298.1, read as the reverse complement.
ATGGAATCCGTATAATTGCGAATTTAATGAAATATAATCACCATTATGCGTTTTTGTCGACTTGTTTTTATTTCGATGAGCTGTATAATAAGTTAAATAATATGTGATTAGCTAATTAAAATAATAGGCAAATGCTAATTTTTAAAAATCCACCAAGAAACTGAGTGAAGAGATGAGTATACCAGAATAAAGGGTTTTTTAGTCCAGTAAAAAGTTGTTAGCTAAATTCTTAAGTAAATTGGGTAATTTTTAATATTGAATGCTGATGAATAATAAAAGTAAAAAGTTAGGAAGTAATCTTCTGGATTATCAAATGAGTCTTAAAAATACTAAATTTTCATTTAATCCAAGTCCTGAATTTCTACATTCTTCAAAAGCTTTTCGACATCAGCCTTTTGGCACAGCTCGGTGCCCGGATTTAGTGTAGCAGCAGTACCACATGCAACCCCATATTGAATTGCTTCAGTCAGACTACTCTGATTGAAAAGTGAAAAAACTATGCCTGCTACCATACTATCCCCTGCACCGACAGTACTTTTCCTTTCTACCATAGGTGGTTTAATTTGTTTTGCATAAGTGGATGTGACCAACATGGCACCTTCAGCACCCATAGAGACCACTATAACTTCACAATTTCCAGTATTTATGATAGTTCGGGCCACATCCTTTATTTCATGGGTAAGTAGCTGATTTTTTATTCCCAAAAGAGCACTTAGTTCTCCCAGATTAGGTTTGATTAAAAATACACCGGCATCAACAGCATTTTTAAGCGCGTCTCCTTTGGTGTCTACTATCAGTCTTGCTTTTTTCTGTTTGGCTATGGCAGATATGTCTGAATAGACAGACAAAGGAACATCTGGAGGTAAACTACCACTGACTATGATATACTTCAGTTGCTCCATTTCTTCCAGCCTGGTTAAAAACTGATGCCATTCATGTCTGGTTAATGGGCTCATGGGCATACCGAATCGGTACTGCTTTTGATTAGACTCGTCTACTATGATGATATTTTCTCTGGTTTCCATCATCCCTGGAATCACAGAAGCAAGTATTTTTTCATCCGCCAAAAGCTGATCAAACCTTTTCCCTGTGTAGCCACCGGAAACATACATAGCAATAGCTGTACCACCAAGTTTATGCATCGCTCGAGCGACGTTGATACCTCCCCCACCCGGTTCAAATATAGGCAGGGAGCAATTCATTTTAATATCCGGAGCTAATTTAGCCACCGATGTGCTTTTATCAATACAAGGACTGAAAGTGAGCGTAACTATTTGACCCATAATACTTTTTTATATAATAAATCTGAGATACAATCTCAAACATCTTTAAACTGGAATCGGTTTTATTTTCATAATTTTTATTTTTAAATAAGACTTTAGCAAACCCTCGGATTTTAAAGTAGGTTTATCCTTATTCTTTGGAATTGCCTTTAAAAAATAAGTGTAATAAAAAGGCAACAATTATTTATTCTAACACAAATTACAAAAAAAGAAATTCAAATGTAAAACCATTTAATTGAAAAGACGTTTTGCAGGTTATGGATAGAAAATCTATTTTGGTATCATTAAGGCCAGAAATATCATATGAATTAAAATATGGTGAAATGTCACCGGAAGAAAAATTTCAGAACGAAGTGCTCCGACCTATATTAAAATTTCAACATGAACTTCTTTCTTCCGTATTCAACGTGTATCTGAGAAAAAAAAATATTGATACTACTAAATGGGACACACCTACTAAAGAAAAATATATTCAGAAGATATTGAGTCATGATTTGATACTTAGAAATACACTGATCGGAATGATAATTGGAATGATGGATGAAGCAGAGTTCCTTATCTACAGTGATCATGAACCGGAATTGAGAAACAGAATATCGCGGATGATTGGCCAACGAGTCATCAGCCAAATCTGAATGTGGGTTTTATCAATCCTTAATAACAGTAACTATTAAGGGAATTACATATCAAAAACTCATAAACCAAAATTAAAAAATCATTTGAAAAGTCCCAACCTTCTTATTTATGACAAACTCAGTTGTGAGTTTGAAAAACAAGTAAGTGTATTAATTCTTTAATATTTTACATAAAAAGCAAAAATAATTATTCTCGTTTAGGTAATTTTACAGTTTAAAATGATTTTTATATGCGAATTCTATTGCTATCATTTGTCGTTACTTTGATCAACTCATCATACACATACAGTCTAAAAAAAATCTATAACCCCATTATTGCGCATAGAGGAGCCTGGAAAGCACTCAATCTACCTGAAAACTCAATTGCATCTCTGAAACATGCCATTCAACTGAAATGCGCTGGTTCTGAGTTTGATGTTCGTATGACTGCCGACGATATACTGGTTATTAACCATGATCCAAAGTATCATGGACTGGAAATAGAAAAAGTAAATTATACTGATTTACTTCAGTTTACCCTATCCAATGGCGAAAAAATCCCCACTCTTGAAGAGTATCTAATCACCGGCGTTAATAAAAATAAATATACCAGGCTAATATGTGAAATTAAGCCTTCAGAAATAAGTAAAGAACGAGGTGTGCTTATAGCTCAAACAGTCTATTCTCTGATAAAAAGACTTAAAGTCCAATCCATGGTGGATTATATCAGTTTTGACATTGATATGCTAAAGACCTTAATCAGCTTGAATCCAAAAATTTCTACCCAATATCTTAACGGCAACCTTACACCAAAGGAACTAAAATCAATGGGAGTTACAGGCCTGGATTACCATTATCTGGTCTTCAAAAAATATCCTGAATGGATAGCAGAAGCAAAACAACTACATCTGGTACTGAATGTATGGACAGTGAATAAAGAAGAAGATATTGATTATTTTTTGGAACAGGGTTTTGATCAGATCACTACCAATGAACCAGAACTCGTTAATATCAGAATGACTGTTGTAAAACAAAGCCTGAAATAAAGTCCAATAACCATAAAGTAGAAGACTGCCTTTTTATGCTTTCCGTTTAAAACTTAGCTTTCAACACAATTTATAGGTGAATTCATAGTAAGACCACCTTGTGGTAATTCATTATTTAGCAACTAAAGTCATGATGGAATGAGGTAAAATTGTCACGGGTAAAGCCTTATCACCAAAATATAATTTAATATCAAATTTTTCATTTTCTTTATTCAAAACGACAATAGCCGTGCTTCCATCCTGATTTTTAAAGCCTGTGGCAAGAAGCTGAGCCCGGTTAGACGATACAGCGATTCTTCTTGCTCCTGGTTTGATAAACTTTGAAAAGTGACCTATGTAATAATAAGAATTCATGGCATGAAGGCTGTTTTCGGTTGTTTTGGCATGCACCGGAGCAAAACAGAAATTGTTGACATGGTTTGGGCCACCTGTCTCATCCAAAAGAATATTCCAGTCTGTCCAGGCTACAGCGCCATTATTAAAATCCTGCATCATATTCTCCCCATATTGCTCACCCCATTGCCATTGATCAAATGTTATCCAATCGAAAGGATAATTGCAAGCTTCAGTGAGAAGGAGATTAGTATAAGGAAAAGCTTCGTGCACTCTTTTGACATTGTCATACTGTCTTCCGCCATTCCAGATTTCATACCAATGAAAACCAATACCCCATATATATTTGGAGGCCTTTTTATCATGGAGTAATGTTTGAGCCCTGTGATACATCAGATCCCGATTGTGATCCCATGCTATGAGCTTTTTGTTTTGCATCTTATTTTTGTATAGTGTTGGGCCCAGATAATTTTTTATAAAATTTGTTTCCTCTTCAGCAGTATAGATACATGACTCCCATGTTTGTTTTGCCATGGGCTCATTTTGAACCGATAGTCCCCAAACAGGAACTCCTTCTTTTTCATAGGCTTTGATGAATTTTACAAAGTAGTCTGCCCAAGTCTGGCGAAACTCCGGAAGCAACTTTCCACCCTGAAGCATATTATTATTATCTTTCATAAAAGCAGGAGGACTCCACGGGGAGACAAATAATTTGAGTTTTCCTTGGGTGGTAGACATGGCGTCTTTTATCAAAGGAATTTTATACTTTTTATCGTGGGCAATGTTAAAAGACTTGAGACTTTTGTCCCCTTCATCCACGTATGTATAAATATCTGAAGAGAAGTCACAACTATTGATATTGGCCCGTCCAAAGGTATAGCCTATTCCATCTTGCTCATCAAAATACATAGAAATAAATTCTTTCCTACGCTCAGGCGTGAGACGATAATATGTTTCTGCTGCAGCATCGGTAAAAGCGCCTCCTATACCGACGAACTTCTGAAATTTTGTGAGCGTATCGATAAAAATACAAACTTCATTTTCAAACGGCTGCCCTGCTTTTTGATATTCCGGAGTTTTAATTTTTTCCAATCGCATTGTCGTTTTTTCTGCTGTAACATATATTAATACATCTTTTTCTAAAACGGTTTGAGACATCAAGACCATGCTTAGAGAGCCGAAAAACAGAACAAAACCTAATTTTATTATAGTTGTCATTTTAATGAATGTTATTATATATGATGAATAAACATAATGCATCTTTTTTTAACGTAAAAATAATAAATAACTTTGATGCTACCCATATTTTTGAAGTTAATTGTTCTACTACGGATTTAGCTTGAACATCGACAATATACATAAATTGGGGCACAAACTTCAAAAAACTAAAAACTAATGAAGTCTCTCTGTTGGTAAAGGTAAATTATATTCAGGGGCCTTAGCCAAATTGCTGTATGCCAGATCACCCATATCAGTTGTTGTGTGGATTGATCAGTTTACCAGAGATGAATATCTCTTAATTCCTTTTATATTTTCATTAAATATTGGCTTTACTAGCTATAATACAATTGATTTAATAGAATCAAATATCTAAAACTTTTTCAAAAATCTCATGTTTGGGTTAGAATTTAAAATTGATTTTATTTAAATAAATGAAAAATAATATATGATCAGATTTAGTACAGCTGAATTGCTTGAAGATGTTAAAGATTGGCATAGTATGATTAAAAAGTATCAGGTACCAGATACTAAAAAAGCAGTCACCCAAGTGATCAATAGCTATGGGATTTTTATTGCTATTTGGATTGTTCAGTTTTTTATGTTTGAGTCTTCTGTATTGTGGGTGATTGGTTTGGCTATCCTTAACGGTTTTTTATTCGGAAGAATATTTATTATACAGCATGATTGCGGACATAAATCATTTTTTCATAGTCGCACAGCCAATGATGTGATAGGAATTTTAAGTAGTTTTTTTACCTTTATCCCATATAAATATTGGGCAGCCAATCATAATTTTCATCACGCACATAATGGTCAGATCGAACATTCAGATGTTGGAGATATCGAATGCCTGACGGTTGAACAATATGCAGTGTTACCTTTATTAGGTAAAATTAAATATAGAGTGTATAGAAATCCATTGTATCTATTTACTATAGGTGGCTTTTTCTATGTGGCTGTGTATAATAGATTTGCGTTCCTGAAAGATGGTGTTTTTGCCAAGTTTCAACATACTGTTAAGTGGGCCAACGTATTTTATGCTGTGGTTTACCTATCATTAGGAGCGTTGGTAGGATTTAAAGCATTTCTGGCAGTGCAGTTGATAAATCTTTTCTTTTTTGGAACCTATGCTCTGTGGTTTTTTTATATTCAGCACCAATACGAAACTGTTTATAAAAGTACCAAAGACAACTGGAATTATGTCGTCTCAGCCCTCAAAGGCAGTACCTATTATGATTTGCCAGAAGTTTTACATTGGTTAACCGGAAACATAGGATACCATCATATTCACCATCTCAGTCCTGCCATACCCAATTACCACCTGAAAGCTTGTAATGCTGAATATCCTGTTTTTGAAAAATACACTAATAAGGTTGGTTTTTGGGAAGGCTTTAAAAGTGTATTTGCAAATCTTTACGACGAAGAAGCTGGAAAGATGATCTCTTTTGGAGAATATGGAAGGCGAAAGAAGGTGGTATAATTTATTTCAAATAATTGTATTTCTAAACATCTTTCATCAAACCTTATAATTATCCACATAAAATGGATTTATAATGTCAGACCTCCGAGTCCTTCGTGAGCTGATGTGCGTGTGTTTTGTAAATCAGTCTCATATTGGTACCAGGATAAATGGCCTTCATGTCTGTGAGTACTTG
>JAYTNJ010000297.1:0-9831 GCA_043748345.1 Saprospiraceae bacterium | reverse complement strand
CAATCTATGTCAAGAGTACCAATGTTGATTGGTCAGGATTTTGAGTGGGGTGTCGGCATGAGGCTTGATAGTACAGACCGGTTTCCTTATGCTGCTTCCATAGGTGCCATCAGTGGTAATGACCACTTGATTGAAGCAATGGGCCGTGAAGTAGGCAGACAATGTAAGCGGATAGGTGTTCATATCAATTATGCTCCGGTGGTGGATGTAAATAATAACCCTAATAATCCCGTGATCAATTTCAGGTCATTTGGATCTGACAGAGACCAGGTGACAGCAAAGGGGCTCGCTTATATGAAAGGTATGCAGAGTCAAAATTTGCTTTGTACAGCCAAACATTTTCCGGGGCATGGAGATACAGATGTGGACTCCCATAATGATCTCCCTTTGATCAGCCATGACAAAATTAGATTGCAGGAGATAGAACTTTACCCTTTTAAAAAGTTGATAGAAAATGGATTATCCGGCATTATGACAGCCCATTTGAATATACCAGCTTACGAACCCAAAGAAGGACTTGCTTCCACATTTTCAAAAAATATTGTATCTAAATTGCTCAGAGAAGAGCTCAAATTCCAGGGTCTCACCTTTACAGATGCTATGGAAATGCAAGGTGCAGTCAAAAATTTTCCAAAAGGTGAAGCTATGGTTCAGGCACTGCTGGCAGGCAATGATGTTTTGGAGACTTTTATGGATGTGCCCGGAACTGTTGAGGCTATTAAAAATGCAATCATTCAGAAAAAAATACCTATCGATGTGATTGATATTAAAGTTAAAAAGATTCTGATGGCAAAATCATGGGTTGGTCTTGATCATTATATGCCAATAGAAATGAATAGACTTGTTGAAGATCTCAATACTGTACAGTCAGATGTATTGAATCAAATGATGACAGAAAAGAGTATAACGTGTCTTAAAAATGATTTGAATTTGCTTCCAATAAAAGAACTGACCAAAAAAATAGCTGTTCTTTCTGTTGAATCTGAAGGCAATTACTCTGAGTTGGTAAAAATGACCCTAAATTATGCCAAAGCTGATTATTTTCAAATACCACGAAATGCCGGAGACACTATTATCAACCCCATACTAAATAAACTTGGTGAGTATGATATTGTGATTGCAGGTATACATTTAATTGATATCAGAGCCAGTAAAAATTATGGCCTTACTCCTCAAAATACTAAACTCATTGGAGATCTGGCTGGAAGGCAAAATGTGATATTGTGTTTGTTTGGTAATCCTTTTATTTTGAATAAAATTCCTGAATTGGCTCAAAGCAAAACATTTTTATTGGGATACCAGCAAAGTCTTTATACTGAAAAGGTTGCTGCTCAAATTATTTTTGGTGCATTATCTCCGGAGGGAAGACTTTCTATTGGAATGAATGATAATTTTAAAGCCGGAATGGGCCTTACATATCAGACTTTAGGAAGATTAACTTATGGTCTGCCTGAGCAGGTTGGTATCAGAAGATCAAACTTAAATGCCCGAATTGATTCATTGGTTTTTTTGGGCCTTACAGAAAAAGCCTACCCCGGGGCTGTGGTTCAGGTAGCTAAAGACGGTAAGGTAATTTTTTCCAAATCTTATGGGTATCATACGTATGAAGATACAGAAAACTCTAAAGGAGAGATGTTTTCACCAGAAGGAATATCTTATAGTTTTATTGATGATGCTATGGATAATCCTATAAGCCTTGCCACTACACTAAGGCCAGCTAGCAAAAACTTTATTCCTAAAGGCAAAGTAAAAGAAGATGATATTTTTGATCTGGCATCAGTCACAAAGATAAGTACATCAACATTGGCAGTCATGCAGCTGATGAGTGACGGAAGGTTTGACCTTAGCGGAAAGTATGGAGATTTTTTTCCCGAATTCAAAAATACTGATAAAGGAAATTTAATCATGAGAGACCTTCTTACCCACAGGGCAGGACTAAAAGCATGGATACCGTTCTGGCGGGATGCTGTGGACACTATATCCACTATGAAGAAAGCGCTGGCGTTGTCTCCTGAGATTGAGTCTCAATGTATTGTGAAAATCCATAAACGAGGATTTTTTAAATGGCTCTTTGGTAAAAAGGCAACCAGAGAGGTACTTTTTGCAGAATCACTGTTAGCTAAACCTGAACTATGGGTTCAAATCTTAAAACCCGAAACGAGAACATGGAAAAAAGATATATTCTCAAATCAAAATAGTCATGGTTTTAATATCAAAATAGATGATAAACTTTATCTTAACAATGATTATAAAAAATTTATTTTTCAGCAGATAGCTGCATCTCCGCTGACACCAGGTCAGGGTTATGTGTACAGCGACCTGCATTATTATGTCTATCCCGAGATGATAGGCAATATTACGGGTAAATCCTTTGAAAATTACCTGAAAGAAACCTACACATCAATCGGAGCATCTACATTAACATTTAACCCGGCAGTTACATATCCTAAAGATAGGATTGTGCCGACTGAATATGACAGCCTTTTCAGGCAGACCCAGATCCATGGGTACGTTCATGATGAAGGTGCAGCCATGATGGGGGGAGTTTCAGGGCATGCCGGGCTGTTCGGTACCGCAAATGATCTCACAAAGCTCATGCAGATGTATCTGCAAAAAGGAAGTTATGGTGGAAAACAGTTTATAAAGCCAGAAGTAATAGAATTATGTACTTCATATCAGTTTCCTGAAGAAAAAAACAGACGGGGTATAGGATTTGACAAAAAAGATTTTAACCCGGATATCAAAAATGCCCCTTCTCTAGCTTCTGACAAAAGCTTTGGACATTCTGGGTATACCGGTACATTTACATGGGTAGATCCTCAATACAATCTAGTATATGTTGTTATGTCCAATAGGGTATATCCTACCAGAAACAATAATAAAATCAGTACCTTAAATATACGGTCTGCAATAGGTGACGAAATTATTAAATCTATTCAGGCAGGCATGAATGTTGAATAAATCATTAAAAGCAAATTATGTTGATCAAATCTGTAAAAGGTGTTATGCCTGAAATGGGCAATGATTGTTTTATTGCCGAAAATGCGACCATAGTAGGTGATGTCAAAATGGGAAATCAATGTAGTGTGTGGTTTAATGCGGTGATCCGTGGTGATGTAAATTATATCAGAATGGGAAACAAAGTTAATATACAGGATGGGGCAGTGATCCATTGTACTTATCAGAAGCACCCTACAAATATTGGTAATAATGTTTCTGTAGGACATAATGCTATCGTACACGGATGTACTATTCATGACAATGTACTGATAGGAATGGGCGCGATTGTTATGGACAATTGTGTGATTGAGTCCAACACGATCATAGCTGCCGGTGCCGTCGTTACTCAAAATACCCATGTAGAGTCAGGTATAATATTTGCAGGGGTACCCGCAAAAAAAGTAAAAGATATCAGTCAGGAACTTATATCTGGTGAGATAGAGCGGATTGCCAATAACTATATTATGTATTCCGGTTGGTTTAAAGAAGATTGATAATTTATTTATGCAGGGTCTATATCGATAAGATGGTATGATTCTTTGATTTTCATATATGAAGGTATTACATCGGTAACGGTATTCAATATTGCATGGATCAACCTGAGTTTTGCACTGAATTTATGATGGATTAAACTGACCTCTCTGACTGGTGTTGGTTCAGCAAAAGGAATTACTCTTTCTTTCCTTTCTGGTGTTAGTTTCCACGTTGCAAGCTCTGGGATAATGGTCATACCGCCTACAGATTCTGTAATATTAATAAGAGACTCTATACTACCGGCATTATACTTTATTTTGGTATTTTCGAGATTTCTTAGTTCGCATAACTTGAGCATCTGGGTTCTCATACAGTGACCTTCTTCCAGCAGCCACAGATGTTTGAAATCTATGTCTTCCGGTAATATATATGTTTTATCCATTTTGTCGTGCGCAAATAGGTAAAATTCCTCATAGAAGATGGGATAAGTAATCAGCGATTTTTCATCAATGGGAGTCACAAGAAGGGCAGCGTCAGTTTCCGAAGACTTAAGTTTTTGAATAATAGATTTTGTCGTCTCCTCTTCTATAATCAACTCAATATCAGGAAATAATTCACTAAATTTTTGAATAAAAAGTGGAATAATATATGGGGCAAGAGTCGGAATGATACTCAGTTTAATACTTCCATTTAGAGTATCCAGATGAAGTTCCGATGCAAGTTTTTCCATCACAGAAAATTCATCAAGGATCTTGATAGCTTGAGATGCTATGAGTTCGCCTTTTTCAGTAAGTGCGATTGGGTTGCTTTTACGATCTATAAGCATCAGATCAAGATCTTCTTCCATTTTTTTTATGGCCATACTGAGTGCAGGCTGCGACACATTGCATTGCTCTGCTGCAGTGCTGTAGTTTTTTGTGGAAGCGAGTGCAAGAAAGTATTTTAACTGAGCAAACTGGATATTCATAAGCAAAATTTATAACGGGATAAAGTTATAAATATTTTCTTATGAAGTAATGTTTATAATTTTATTTCTTCATTGAAAAGTATCAGTAAAAAAATATCGAAATGTTTGAAAAAGCTCCGTTTAAAAGAAAACGGGGCTTTTATTAAGACAATCTTTTTATATCTTTTTGATACTTTTGCAGATATTTATTGCTTCCTCAACGGCGTTAGTATCATCATCCTGAAATACTATCATAACAAAAAAATTAGTTTCAGATTCCGGATCAATTAAGCCCATAACAAATATTTTTGCTCCGTTCTGAGCACCCTCAGCGTATCCTCCTTTAAATCCGTTAACATCAATTGTATTGACAGCATCTATACGTTCGAGATTTAAAGATTCGGCTACTGCCAATGTATACGCTGTAATATCGCTATCGTCGATTGAATTATCTTTAAATGGAATTATAGAGATTTGCATCCCATCCCCAGTGGCAGAAAATTCTTCCATACTATTAACAGTTTCATTAAAGTCATCAGCCAGAGTAAATGAAATACCATATTCCTCCCATGAGTAGTTTTGCTGAGCATTTGTCATAAAAGAACTCACCATAAATAAAAGAAGTAAAAAAGATTTGTTCATCGTATTGAATTTTAATTGTTTGAAAAGACAAAAATAATAGTATTAATTCTAATTGGGACATATTGATATTAATATAATAAATATTTAACTTTTATCAGATTTCATCAATTATTTATATGCTTTAAAGTATGAAATTTCATAAAATATTTAACAGATTCTTTATCTGGAGTTAAAATTGATTTAAAGGATGCTTCAAAAGTGTACAATCATACATAAATAATAGTTATTGTAAAAAACACAAAACATGGTACGTACATTACTTTTTGCAGTATTAATGAACTTTACCTTTTCATCATGCTATGATTTTGATGAAAATATACTTCCGGTAGTGGGGATATATCGTGCTCATATCGTAGGTGTAGCTGGTCCGTTTGATCTGATTATCAGCACGGACAGAGGAGATGATGTGATCATAGAAGCTCCTTTTGATGGGGATGATTGGTACACCGTCAAAGCTGATATTGATGATCAGACAGAAAGGATTATCGACTTTGATATCAATAATCAGCAAGTCGCCCAAGGTATTATGATGAAAGGAGATGGCTTTTTTGTAAATGGCACTATAGAATTGCGCTATACGTTGAAATTCGGCAATGAAACCGTAAACTTTAAGCTGGTGGGCACAAAAATATAAAATATATTTTGAGGTCATAAATTTTTACAGCCGTTCGGTTATTTTATTGAAAACCATTATTGATCGCAAATAATTATTGACTTTCTGACGACCAGCGGCTGTTTTTTGGACTTCTGGGATATATTGATAATCTGATTTTTATTCCACAATCAGCAGACCCTACTTGTTTACTGATATCAGTATCTTCTCCTTTAGTCTTTCATATCTGGTCAGTAGTGAAGACATCCAGATGCCCAGCATGACTAAAGCTATGATAGAAGGATAAAAAAATAATCTCAGCGTATTATCCAAATCCTCTCCTCCCAGTGCAGGATTTCCTCCATTGCCGGGATGCAGACTGTCTGTAAGCCGCGGTATCACAAAAACAAGTGGAATCAAAGCCAGAAACGCAAAAATGCTGTATGCGGCAGAAGTTCTGGCCCTCTTATCGTGGTCAGAAGATGACCCTCTTAGTACAAGGTAGGCCAGATATATCAGCATGGCTACAGCTGTCATATTGAGCTTTACGTCGGTAGTCCAAAAGGTATTCCATGTAAATTTTGCCCAAATAGAGCCAGTAATCAAACCCAATACACCATACATAATAGCTATTCTGTTGAATGATGCAGATTGGATATCATGATCATATTTTCCTGTTCGGAGATATTGGATAGCATGGTATAACCCGGCAATAAGCAATGAAAACATGGCAAACCATAATGCTACATGAAAAAATGTATTCCTGATAGTTTCATTTAATATATTGCGGTATGGAAATCTGACGCCACCTGCAGTATTAAAACCATCCATTTCAGCATTCGGCCACTCTACCGGAGCAGCCACTATACTATCTGATACAGAGACAAATACAGCATTGGGATGCACAAAGGCTCCATCCAGTTCATTGTCCAAGATAAGTGTCAAAGGCTGCACTTTTTCATTTCCCGGGAAGGCTGATGGTATATAAAAAGTCAATTGGGCATCATTTTCTGAAATGGGAAATACTTTTACGGCTTTTACCACATGGGATGAGTCAAGTTTAAGCCAGGCTCTGTGATTGGTTGCCTTTGTAAAGTGGGTATTATAGCATGTTAAATTTATGATAATGGTATCTCCGTTTTTTGTTTTCCCAGGTTGCAAACTTGTAATACCCGGCCTCAAAGCTACCGTCATACCTCCTATGAGCACATATATGAAAATGATAACACCACCGATTTTCCACCAAAGACCCTTCATTTTTTAAATATTTAAGATTTCCATAAAGCCGGAAACAACAGCAACATTGCTCCTAATAAAATACTATCTACACCTAAAAGCAACCATACATCCTGCATGATGGCAGTGTCAGTAAGTAGTCTCACACTGACCGCCGATATTTTGAGTAACAATAACACTATAGGCAATACCAAAGGCAAGGCCAGAATTGACATCAGGGTCGCATTGCCATTATCAGATGCAGAGATAACAGATACAAATGTAAAAACTACTGAAATGCCAAAAATACCTGCCAACGATCCGATGACAAAAAGAAAAATATCCTTAACCGGAAAACCAGAAAAAATCCCAAGAAATAATAATATAATTACAAATAATGAGCACAGAAAAATAAAATTGTACAGCAGCTTAGACACGACAAGATCTATCGGGTCAAAAAGTGTATAATAGTATAGATATGTTTCTTTTTTTTCCTGAAGAAAACTTTTTACCACAGCATTCAATCCTGCAAACAGCATGATAACCCAAATCAGTATAGTCCACTCCCGAGGTGAAATATCATTGAAGGCTTTATAAATCATAAATACGGTAGTGGCTGCAAATAAAAATATTCCCCCAATAGCAAATTTCTGTCTGAATTCAACAGAAAGTTCTTTTAAAAAAATATCTTTTACCCTTGCTATATTCATACGTAAGATGATACAAAGGTACTGAAATTTTAAATGTAAATTTACCTTATAAGTATGATACCAACAACAACTTGTGTCAAACCAATCAAAAACAATACTCTCCTGCTTTGATAAGTGCTCCGGCTATGGTTCTTCGATTTTCTTTTACGTTTTGTAACGGGTATTTAGTAAATTTTCTCAATCCCGAGATAAAAGCGGCCTGCATTTCGGGTGCAATAAAAGAAGCGATGGCATCAGTGGCCTGCTTGGTCACTCTTCCTGTTGTATCATGTATGAGGGTTTGAAGTATTGCGTTGTACAGTACAATATTTTTATCTGAATGATTTTCAGCTATTTTCTGTACTCTTATTAATGTACTTTCAGCATTGAATATCTCGATGATAATATCAGCCAGATTTATAAGAATTTCCTGTTCAGCTTTGAGATCGAGTTTGCCTCCTATGGCTTGCTGAGCGGCAGATCCAAGTAGCATAATCAATACTTTTTTGAAATTATTTACCGCAGCTTGCTCCGCAGCATATTCCCCGGTATATATGGTATCTTGAGCTGCACCATTCATCAATTCATCCTGAACCTTCATTCCGGGAGTCATCAAGTCAAGTTCGCCTTTCATAGCACTTTTCAGGATTGTGCTGAGTATGACCATACGGTTTATTTCATTCGTACCTTCAAATATGCGGTTTATCCTTGAATCCCTGTAGGCCCTGGCTATGATGCCTTCTTCAGAATATCCCATTCCCCCATGTATCTGGACAGCCTCGTCCACCACATAATCCAACGTCTCTGAGCCTATGATTTTTATAATAGAACACTCCAAAGCATATTCTTCTGCAGCGTCCCTTTTGGCTTTTCCAAAATCCATTCCTGATTCCAGAAATTCATTTTCTGATTCCTGGATGAGTTGAGCTGTTCTATAAATAGCAGTTTCGGTGACAAAAATTCTTATGGCCTGCTCAGCAAGTTTGTATTGAATCGCACCAAATGACGAGATAGATTTTTTGAACTGTTCTCTTTCATTGGCATATTGAATAGAACCACTCGATACTTTTTTACATCCGCCAAGACATGAAGCACCTAACTTAAATCTTCCGGTATTTAATACATTAAATGCTATTAAGTGTCCTTTTCCTATCTCTCCCAGTAAATTTTCTATAGGTACTTTGACATTTTCCATGAACACCTGTCTGGTCGATGATCCTTTTATTCCAAGTTTTTTTTCCTCAGCTCCCAAAGTAAATCCGTCCATATCCTTTTCCAGTAAAAATCCTGTAAACTTATTTCCGTCTACCTGAGCAAATACAGTAAATAAATCTGCAAACCCTGCATTGGTGATCCACATTTTCTGTCCATTGAGTATGTAATGGGTACCCTCAGCATTGAGTATTGCAGTAGATTTTGCAGCAAGTGCATCTGAACCACTAGAAGGCTCTGTAAGGCAATAGCTGGCTTTGATCTCCCCTGTTATCAATTTAGGTAGGTAATGGTTTTTTTGTGCATCAGTACCGTAATACAAAATCGGCAACATACCTATACCTGTATGGGCATTATAACTTACACTAAATGATCCAGAAGGACCTACCTCCTCACCTATCAGCGTATTAGTAATACAATCCAAATGACTGCCTCCGTATTCCTCTGGCATGTGTGTACCGAGAAGCCCGAGAGATGCAAATATATCCAACCTAGAAGGCATCAACCCTTCTTCAAGTTTTTCAATCCGGTCAACAAATGGTAAAATATCCTGCTCCACAAAAGTCTGAACAGTTTCTTTAATCATAAGCTGCTCTTCGTTAAATTCTTCAGGAATAAACGTCTCTTGGTAGTGAGTTTCTTTAATGAGAAATTCTCCACCCTTTAATACTTTCTTTTCGGTAACTATTGCTGACATTGTACAAGGTATTTTAAAATTGAACTCAAAGTTAAATTATTTTTAAATACGTGTCAAGTAATTTTGAATAATATTTTTAAATAGACACATTTTCAATTGATTAGACTGATATTAATATTATACTTGATGTAAAGTATTTTGCACATAAAAAGAAATTTTAAGCATTTTATATAATATTTTTATACTTAGCGTACTGAGTGTCCAAAGAATAAGAAAAATCAAATTATCTTTACATAAAAAACAAGGAATGCGTTATACAATAATTTTAATTCTGTTTATGTTTTGTGGAAGGATAAGCACTCAGGTGAACTTAACCAGTTCAAATTTACCTATAGTCATCATCAATACCAACGGCCAGAGCATA
>JAYTNJ010000296.1:0-16549 GCA_043748345.1 Saprospiraceae bacterium | reverse complement strand
GCGGATATTTTTTTAATCCTGGAAAAATCCATAAAAACATACCAATCCGAAGCGTTTGGTGATCGTAATCTGGACATCATTATCTATAGAGTCAGGCCAGAAATAAGCGTGCGGCCTTCCCAAAATATGCGGGTAATACTTAAGTACAATTATCAGGACAAAAGACAAAAAATCCTTACCAACGATGTGGCGAAACTTCATGAATTGACATCGGAGTTTACACATCGTAAAGCAAACCAATATTCCTTTGATGTATCAATCAGCTACGTCAGTATCAACTTCACAGGCAGGGCCAACTCACCCATCGAGTACGATATGCTCGAAGGACTCAAAAATGGCAGAAATTATTTGTGGAATGTAGTCTATACCAAAAGAATAGCAAAAAATATCGACCTCACAATCAACTATGAAGGGCGTAAAACTGGAATATCTCCCGTGGTCAATGTAGCCAGAGCGCAGGTGAAGGCTACATTTTGACTTAGCTTATTCCACCACCTTCAGCACCCATACATGATCGCCTGCACTTTTCAGCGAAGCAGGTAAATTGATTTCCAGGTTTTGCCCTTTTTGAGTCCACTTTATATTAGCATTACTCCCGAGTAGCTGGATTATGGATGTTTTATTGGCACTCACTTTTGACAATGAAACTACTTTGTCAGGAAAGTCAAAAAGGAAGATATATTTTGTTTTACTATCTTTGGATTGAGTATATCTTATGCTGTCACCTTCCTTAAATGTATCATACATCCGTGAGCTATAGATAGCTTCACCGTTGGTTTTCATCCATGCTCCGATCTCATTCAACCTGCTGTATGCGACAGAGTCAAATTCACCTTCGGGACTCGGACCGATATTCAGGAGGTAATTGCCACCTTTAGAAACAATGTCCACCAGCTTTTCGATGATTTCATTAGCGGGTTTGTACTTGTCATTTGGGACATAACTCCAGCTGTTGGCCATAGTCATGCAGGTCTCCCAGGGATATGGAAGTCCATCTTCAGGTATATGCTGCTCAGGTGTCAGATAGTTTTGATGTTCACCGGTAACGGCTCTGTCCACCACTATGAGTTGAGGTTGTTTAGTTCTGACACTTCTTACCAGACTATCCATCTTAATATCCTGATTTTGGGGATTACGCGCCCACCTAGAACCTTCATAAATCTCAGCCAGGTATTTTGTCACTTCCTCGTCACTTGTTTTTCTGACCCATCCACCATCGAGCCATAAGATATCGACTTTCCCATAGTCACTCATGAGCTCATTGATCTGTCCATGTGTGAAATCTACATATTTTTGCCATTGTTCAGGATGTTTAGTAATAGAATAATTGCAGTTTCTGTCCACGGGAGGAAATTTATGCCACCAGTAGTAGTCAGTATGCCAGTCAGGTTTTGAAAAATAAGCGCCAATCCAGAAATTTTCCTTTCTGAATGCATTAAATATCTCCTTTGTCACATTACTGCGTGGGTGTGATGAATATGGAGTATCCTTACCCGTGATCTTATAATCCGTCAGTTTGGTGTCGAACATGCTGAATCCATCATGGTGTTTGGTTGTAAATACCATATATTTCATTCCTGCAACTTTGGCAGCAGCGGCCCATTTTTCGGGGTTGAATTTTGTAGGATTGAAAGTCAGCTGAAGGTCTTCATACTTTTTTATATAATCAAAATAAGTCTCTGTAATACCTGGTTTTCTGCCACCCGTTGCCCAACTCAAATCTTCCGGACAAATACTCCAGCTCTCTACGATGCCCCACTGACTGTAGGGTCCCCAATGCATCAGCAGGCCGAACTTCAGATCCTGCCACTCTTCCAACCTACTATGAATGGATGTATCAGGATCAGGAAAATATTCATTTTGCTGAGCAAACATCTGGATTGAAAATATAGAAAAAAATAAAAGGCACTTAAACTTTTCCATAGGTAATATTGATCTGTTATGGGTGTAAAGGTAAAAAGTATCGGATTATCAGGAATGTATTTTTTTAATAAGTCCAACAAATATTAATTTTGAGAATCATCATTCATAATTTTCAAAACCATTTTTTTATTATATTTGCTTTTCAAATGAATATAACAGGATGTATGTCATGAAATTTTTCCCCCTTATTTTTGCTATCATTCCTTTATCTTGCCAACCCCTAATTATGCGTGAAAAAACAGATCACATCATTCTTGCTATCAATGACCTGACTGAGGGAATTAAACAGTTTAAAGAGCTAACTGGTATCGAACCAATATTCGGAGGAGTCCACCCCAACACTTTTACTCAAAATGCCTTAGTTGCAATCGATAATGGTTCTTATCTTGAGATCATAGCACCGAGATCAGATATAGGTTCTATTCCGGACTGGATAAAAAAACTTGACAAGCTTACACCCTATGGTTGGGCAGTGACGAGTTATGATATAGAAGGGACACAAAAGAAGCTTAAAAACAATGGATTAGCAGTCACTGTTTCTGCTGCCGGCTCAAGAAAAACTTCATCGGGCGGTTTGTTGTCATGGACTACTTTCGGTATGGAAGATAAGGATTCATCAGTGTATCCATTTTTTATAAAGTGGGGCTCAGATGTAATTCATCCATCGCAAACAACGCCTGAAGGATGTAAACTTTCAGCGATTCATATTCATTCGGATGATAAAGATATTTTAGCATTTAAAGATTTGCTGAAGTTGGATTTTTTGGTCAAAGTAGATTCTGTTTCAAAACTAGTTTTTCAGATCGAGTCACCTAAAGGGAAAGTAGTTTTTGAAGGTAATTAAAAGCAGACATTATTTTTTTTATTGCATTAAAATCAAACATATATGCATTACTGGACACTTATATTTTTTGCACTTTTAGGTGTATCACTATATGGACAAAATACCACAATAAATTCTCCGGGAGGCCAGATCGAACTAAAATTTTCAATGAGTGAAGACGGAGAACCTCAATACTCTGTTTCTTACAAAGGAAAGGAAGTCATTAAAAAATCTTTACTTGGGCTTCAATTTGCAGAAGGCAGTTTAAAAAATAATCTGGAGGTGACTGGTAAAGATACAACTACCATTAATGAGACCTGGAATCCGGTTTTGGGTGAAGTAAAATCTATCAGAAATCATTACAAACAATTAATAGTAAAGCTCAAAGAAAAAGGTGCTCTTCCTAAGGAAATGAATATTATTTTCAGGATTTTTGACGATGGAGTCGGTTTCAGATATGAGTTTCCAAATCAAAAAAATCTTATGCACTTTGTAGTGACTGATGAGTTGACACATTTCCAACTCACCGGTGATCATAAATCCTGGTGGATACCCGCAGACTACGATACCAATGAATATCCTTATACTACGTCACTGCTCAGTGAGGTAGATGCCAAAAAAGTGAGTGACAGACATACCGAAATAGGTACCCGGGTAGTAAAAGATATAACCGGAGTACAGACGCCACTTATGATGAAAACTTCAGAGGGATTATATATAAATATTCATGAAGCTTCTTTGGTCAATTATCCTGCCATGCAACTGCACGTAGACATAGCCAAAAATGATCTAATATCCAGACTCGTACCGGACGCTACAGGAAATAAAGCATATTTGCAGACGCCCTTTGCTACCCCATGGCGCACAATAATTATTGCTGACAAAGCTACTGATATACTTTCGTCAAAATTAATACTGAATCTCAACGAACCCAGTAAAATAAAGGATCATAGCTGGATAAAACCAACCAAAATGGTAGGCATTTGGTGGGAAATGCACATAGGTACCAGCACTTGGGATTATGCCGGAACACAGGATATGCATGCATGGGACAACCTGTCAAATCTGAAGCCAACAGGTAAACACGGAGCCACAACTGAAAAAACAAGAAAATACATAGATTTTGCAGCAAAACACGGTTTTAACGGCGTACTGGTAGAAGGATGGAATGTAGGCTGGGAAGACTGGTTTGGAAAATGGAAAGAAGATGTATTTGATTTTATCACCCCTTATCCCGATTTTGATGTAAAAGAACTCAATACATATGCGGCAGCCAAAAAAGTAAAGCTCATCATGCACCATGAAACATCGGGATCTGTCACAAACTATGAACGCTGGATGGATAAAGCGTATGATTTTATGAAAAAAAACGGATATGATGCAGTAAAAACCGGTTATGTAGGAAAGATCATTCCACGTGGGGAGCACCATGATGGTCAGTGGATGGTGAATCATTACAACAGGGTGGCAGCCACAACAGCTTTAAATAAAATCATGGTGGATATGCACGAACCCGTACGACCTACCGGTATGCACAGAACATATCCGAACTGGGTGGCCAATGAAGCTGCCAGAGGTAATGAGTTTAATGCATGGAGTGTAGGAAATCCACCGGAGCATGAAACCATTTTGCCATTCACCAGATTGATGGGTGGCCCAATGGATTACACACCGGGTATATTCCAGATTAAACTGGATAAATATGGTAAAAAGGACAATTGTGTGCACACAACACTGGCCAAACAATTAGCTTTGTATATAACAATGTACAGCCCCCTTCACATGGCTGCAGATCTGCCTGAAAACTATGAGGCGCATGTAGATGCATTTAAGTTTATCAAAGATGTAGCCCTTGATTGGGACGATAGCAGGATTATAGAGGCTGAGCCGGGGGATTACATTACAATAGCCAGGAAGGCGAAAAAAAGTAAAAAATGGTTTATCGGAGCTATCACGGATGAGAATAAAAGAGTGGCGACTGTGCCTCTCGATTTTTTGGATAAGGGAAAAATTTATGTAATTACCATATATAAGGACGCTGTTGATGCACATTGGGATAAAAATCCAATGGCTTACAAAATAGAAAAATTTCTGGTCGATGCTGATGATGTGTTTAAAATACCCTTAGCAGAAGGAGGTGGTTTTGCAGCAAGTATTGTACCTTCCACTCAAAATAATGTCAAAAATGTAAGGACGTATGAGTGACCTAAAATTTACTTAATCTATTGATTGTCATATTATTAACTAAAGATAAATAAATCATTTCACCTGTATAAAATATTTCATTGCTGAAAGGTTAGGAGTTAGCTTTTATCATTGCAAGTGCCATTTTATTTATGACCTTGGCTAATTTTTCCATTTTGAAAAGGTGTGGTTTGGGGCTCATGATTCAGTTTGGGTTTATTTTGCAGAGACGCGCGGTGATGTATATCTTGGCTATCTTCAAGACCTTTTGGAAAAATAGCGATTAATTTTTTTTGAATAAGGTAAAAGCTATTTCAGATAGGGAAATTAAATATCAAATAAAAAAAGGATTGATTCATATTAGAACCAATCCTTTTCAACAATTTATTTCTCTAAAATTTATTTTTTCTTCTTTGGTCCTTTATCAGCTGTTTTGGCTTCTGCAGCTGCAGCTGCTTTCAAAGCTCTAGGTATCTCAATAAGAGCAACAGGGGTAGCTCCATTATTGAGAATCTCAATACCTTTAGGGATGATTACTTCTCTCACTCTCAGTGCCTGACCTAAATCAAGTTTTGAAATATCTGCATTCAATTCATCCACCAAAAATTCCGGTGTTGTTTTGATTTTTATCTTACGGAGCTGTTGAATTAGTTTTCCTCCCAGTTTTACTCCTGGTGATATACCTTTGAATCTCAACGGAACATCTACTTTTATGGTAGCCTTATCAATGAGTCTAAGAAAATCTATATGTAGTAGCTGTTCTGTGACTGGATGAAACTGCGCTGATTTTAATATAGCTTTATAGGCTTTGCCATCAATTTCAAGATCTGCCAGTTTAAATTCTGGTGTATAGATAAGATGTTTTACAGATGCTGGGGTAACAGTAAAATGTATAACTTCATTTCCTCCATACATTACAGCCGGCACGGTGCCGTTATTTCTATCTATTCTAGAGCCTTTTTTACCAAACTCTGACCTTATTGTTCCTTGAATTTGTACAGATACCATATGTAAAAACTTATCGTTGTTTAAAAAGAGCCGCAAAGATAAGACTTTCAGGTATTATTGTATGTGTTTACGTGTATTTTTTTTTAAGCTTCTTAATACATCTTATAAATTAAGTTAGCACTCGATCTTTTAAACATTCTTATCTACAAAAAGAGCGGCTATCGACTTATATTCATGCGTATTTCTGATGGCTCTTGCAAAAAGTTTTGCACATGATAGGACCCTTATTTTTTCAGACTGCTGTAATAGTGGAATGCTATCTGTCACTATAATCTCAGTAATATTTGAATTTTTGATATTTTCGTATGCATTGCCTGAAAGCACAGGATGGGTCAGTATAGCTTTTACACTTTGTGCCCCTTTTTCCATCAATGCATCAGCCGCTTTACACAGGGTACCGGCAGTATCTATAATATCATCAACTAGTATCACATCCTTGCCCTGAACTTCTCCTATTACCGAAATACTTGCTACTTCATTAGCTACAACTCTTTCTTTATCACAAATGACAAGATCCCGTTCAAAATACTTAGCATAACTTCTGGCTCTTTTTACACCACCTACATCAGGAGATGCAAAAGTTACATTACTCAGGTCCAGTTTTGCCAGATATGGCATAAAAATCGCCTCACTTTTCAGGTGATCTACCGGAATGTCAAAAAATCCCTGGATTTGTTCTGCATGAAGATCCATGGTCATAATTCGGTCTACGCCTGATGCCTGAAGGATGTTAGCTACTAGTTTTGCTGAGATTGGAACCCGAGGTTTATCTTTTCTATCCTGTCTGGCGTATCCGAAATAGGGGATTACAGCTGTAATGTATCCTGCCGAAGCTCTTTTGGCGGAGTCTATCATCAGCAATAATTCAAGGATATTATCAGCGGGGCCGAAAGTAGACGTAATAAAAAATGAATATGACCCTCTTACTGATTCATTTATGACAACTTGCATTTCACCATCTGAAAACGTTTTTACAGAAATATCTCCCAATGGATAACCATAATAGTCTGAGATACGTTCGGCCAGATATCTGGATTTGGTTCCGGAAAAAAGTTTTACTTCAGGCATAAGTGGGTTATGATTCTATTAAACCACAAACATACAAGAATTAAGAAAAAAGGCGAAAGGAATCGAAGATTGTTTATCATATAACCAATTAAATCATCCCTGATTATAAATAAATAGTTTTTACCTACGATTGATATTCTATACATTTGCACTACTTTACCCATAGCATGAATAATCCGACACAGAATTCTGCTTATATTAAAATACATATAGCTGTTCTCCTCTTTGGCTTTACCGCCATCTTGGGTGATCTTATACAACTGCCAGCAGTAGTGATTGTATGGTGGCGGGTACTTATTACATCAATTAGCCTCATTTTTTTTATTGGTTTTGGCAAAACCTTAAAGTATCTTACTGCAAAACAGATCAGAACTTATGTGATCATCGGGATCATTATCGGTTTGCATTGGATATGTTTTTATGGCTCGGTCAAGTTTTCCAATGCATCTGTGTGTCTCATCTGTATGAGCACTACATCATTATTTACATCAGTGATAGAACCATTGTGGGCCCGCACTAAATTCAATAAACTTGAACTTTTTATGGGGGCGCTGATCATACCGGGGATTCTGCTAGTAGTAAACAGTATTGACCTGAGCTACATGGCAGGTGTATGGGCAGGGCTTGCATCTGCCTTTCTCGCAGCTATTTTTTCTACACTCAACAAGGCATTTATAAAGGGAGCTGATCCATATACCATATCATTTATCGAGCTCTCTGGTGCATGGGTCATGGTCAGTATCTTATTGGGAGGGATGTATATTTTTAATACTCCTGCCGAACAATTTTTACCTCCATCGACTTCAGATTGGGTGTATCTTATTATATTGTCTTTGCTCTGTACTACCTTTGCCCATGTATTGACATTACAATCCTTAAAACATTTGACTGCTTTTGCATCAAATCTAGTCATCAATCTTGAGCCCGTGTACGGTATTTTACTGGCAATTGTAATTCTTAAAGACCATAAAGAGCTTAATCCTATGTTTTATCTGGGAGCAGCTATTATTGTGCTGACGGTGTTGTTTTATCCGTTACTTAATAGGAAATTTAATTCTTAAACTATGCAGGATTTACTGGAAGCTATATACTTATATGCGGAAGATCATTCTGAACCACCTGACCCGTTGCTGTTAGATTTGGAAAGAACCACTCACCTGAAAACACTGGCCCCTCGCATGCTGTCCGGTCACCTTCAGGGAAATTTATTGACTATGTTGAGCCTCATAAAAAGACCTTCTTACATACTTGAAATAGGAACATTCACCGGATATTCTGCTCTCTGTCTCGCCAAAGGATTAGTACCCGGGGGTAAACTCATCACTATCGAATTCGATCCCGAACATGCTGAAATCGCATCAGAAGCTGTGTCAGTATCTGGTTTTGCAGATATTATCACTATGATGGTAGGAGACGCTAAAAAGATTATCCCTCAACTCGATGGATTTTTTGATCTTGTTTTTATTGATGCAGACAAGGAAGGTTACAGCCAGTATTTTGACCTTATCATTGACAAATGCAAAGCTGGTGCTTTAATTCTGGCCGATAACGTATTGTGGAGCGGGAAAGTATTGGATGAAAACAAAGATAAAAAGACACAAGCCATTCATAATTTCAACCTTAAAATAATGAATGATTCTAGGGTAGAAAATGTGATATTACCTTTTAGGGATGGTATTAATATGATGGTAAAGAAGTAGGCTATTCTGCTCCTACAGGTGCAAGTTGTACTACAAGTCCTTCGATGGCATCAGTGATTTTGATCTGACATCCCAATCGGGAGTTACTTTTTACAAAAAATGCCTGATCCAGCATATCTTCTTCATTTTCAGAAGGTTCTGGTAGATCGTGTTCAGTTTTTACATATACGTGACACGATGCACACAATGCCATACCACCACAAATACCTTCTACCGGCAATTCATAGGACTTACACACTTCCATTACATTCATTGCCATGTCCGTAGGAGCCTCCAGATGATGTTCACGCCCGTCCCTGTCTATGACTGTAAGATTGATGATATTTTCCATTTTTTTGGGAAGTGATTGTTGATAAGGTGTAAAAGTAGGCAATGAAAATTTAATAATGTTTACATGATTTTCATGGAAACTATTAGGGCAAAAAATTTTATTAAAATCCATTCACACCTGATACAGTAGTGTATTTAAATGATAATTTTTGGTCAGGATAAATGTATTTAAATGCGGATTGAACCATCAGTGTTGCTTCGTGGAATCCGCAAAGTATCAGCTTAAGTTTGCCCGGATATGTATTGATATCACCTATTGCATATATTCCTGGTTGATTGGTGCTGTAATCATATGTGTCCACTTCGATGGCATTGTCTTTGATATTCAAGCCCCAACCAGATAATGGACCTAATTTAGGCGCTAACCCAAAAAGAGGTATAAAATGGTCAGCTTCCCAAGAATAGTTTTCTTTACCTTCTTCTTCGATGATAATTTCTTTCAGTACTCCATTACCGTGAAGACCAATGGCTTGAGCATTTGTGATAAGATTTATTTTTCCTTTTTGAGCCAGTTCCATTACTTTTTCTACAGAGTCCGGGGCACCACGAAAAGATGTTCTTCGGTGCACCAGAGATACTTCTTCTGCAATGTCCGCTAAAATGATGCTCCAGTCTAGGGCAGAATCTCCACCACCGGCGACCAGAACTTTTTTACCTCTGTATTTTTCAGGATCTTTTATAATATAATCCACTCCTTTGTCCTCAAACTGATCAATGTTTAAGATAGGAGGCTTTCTAGGCTCAAAACAACCTAAACCACCAGCTATTGCGACCACGGGTGCGTATAATGTAGTGCCTTTGCTGGTGGTAAGTTTGAACATCTTGTCACTTTCTTTTTCAAGTTTTTCCGCCCTTTCACCTAATGTGAAACCAGGTTTAAATGGTTCGATCTGTTTCATTAGGTTATCTACCAGCTCGCTGGCAAGTATACTGGGATATCCTGGTATATCATAGATTGGTTTTTTTGGGTATATCTCTGAAAGCTGACCACCTGGTTGACCTAAAGAATCTACCAGATGACATTTGAGTTTTAACAATCCCGCCTCAAAAACCGTAAAAAGCCCAACTGGCCCTGCCCCTATGACAATTATATCAGTCTGAATCATTCCATTTATAAGTTCGTAATAATAACGTATTGTAAGAATTTTTTCATAAATATTTTAAACACTTTTATTTAAAATTTAGTTGCAAAAGTACAAAATTTACAATAGATACGTTATTCGATTAGAAATTAATGACATGATGATTATTATGATTTTCTGGGTTTGTATTCTGACCTAAATTCGTATTAAATATCTGATGTATGATTACAAATATTCTGATAGGAATAATATTTCTTCACCTGATAGGAGTTTTTGGCTTTATGATGTACAAACTAAATGGAAAAGTGAACGAATAAGAGGAGCGTGATATTTTAGCTTAACTGTCAAGTTTTACTAGGTTGTTATTATATATTTTTGGCCCAAAGGTTTTTTTTGAAAAGGAATATCTACCTTTAGTGCCAAATTATTTTCTGAAGAATGCTTTCAAAAACTTTTGCTTCTGCTGTACACGGTGTTGAAGCTCAAACAATAACTGTTGAAGTAAATGCTGGCGGGATGGTGGCAGCGGGCAAACAAATGTATTGGCTGGTAGGTTTGCCTGACAATGCAGTCAAAGAAGGATGGCAGCGCATAGAAGCATCAATTAAAAATATTGGCCTGCAGGTACCCAGGGTAAAACTTGTGGTTAATCTGGCACCTGCAGATATTCGCAAAGAAGGGTCTGCTTACGACCTTCCTATAGCTATGGGTATCCTTGCTTCAACAGGTCAGGTCAAAACGGATGATCTTAACAAAATTTTGTTTATGGGGGAGTTGGCACTTGATGGTGAGTTGCGTCCGATTAAAGGAGCGTTGCCGATTGCCATTCAAGCGCGCAAAGAAGGTTTTAAATCATTTATGCTGCCAAAGGCAAATGCCAGGGAAGCGGCGATAGTAAATGGCATCAGTGTATATGGAATTAACAACTTGAAAGAAGCAATAGATTTTATCAATGGTGATGTAGAGTTATTACCAGTTGAATATGATACAAGGGAAGTTTTTGCAGATACCAGCAATCAATATGCCGTCAACTTCAGCGATGTAAAAGGACAGGAAAATATAAAAAGGGCTCTGGAACTGGCAGCTGCAGGAGGTCATAATGTCATTCTGATAGGGCCACCTGGTGCCGGTAAAACCATGTTGGCGAGAAGATTACCTACTATATTGCCACCTCTCAATTTGCATGAGGCATTAGAGACCACAAAAATACATTCAGTGGCTGGTATATTGGGCGTAAACTCTTCTTTAGTCACTGAGAGACCATTCAGGTCACCTCATCATACGATAAGCGATGTAGCACTAGTGGGGGGTGGTTCTAATCCTAATCCAGGTGAGATTTCTTTGGCTCATAACGGCGTTCTTTTTCTCGATGAACTTCCTGAATTTAAACGACAGGTGTTGGAAGTGATGAGACAACCTATGGAAGAGAGGATGGTTACGATCTCCAGAGCAAAAATATCTGTTGATTACCCTGCAAGTTTTATGTTGATAGCATCTATGAATCCTTGTCCTTGCGGATATTACAATCATCCTGAAAAAGAGTGTGTCTGCGGCCCGGGTGTAGTAAAGAAATATCTTACTAAAATATCAGGCCCACTCCTCGACAGAATTGATCTCCATGTGGAAGTAACTCCGGTTTCTTACGACCAACTCTCCAATCACGAGTATAGTAGTGAAACCAGTGAGCAAATAGTTGAAAGGGTTATCAGAGCCAGAGATATTCAAACGGAAAGATTTAAGGATCGTCAAGGTATATTCTGCAATGCTCAGATGCCTAGCAGGATGGTCCGGGACGTGTGTGAACTAACACCTGCTGGCGCTAACCTACTGAAAACCGCGATGACAAGGTTACAACTTTCGGCCAGAGCGTATGACAGAATACTTAAAGTAGCACGTACAGGAGCTGACCTGGCCGGAAGTGCTGATATTAAAATTGAGCACCTGGCTGAAGCAATTCAGTATAGAAGCCTGGATAGGGAAGGATGGGCTGGATGAGATATTTGGAAATAGTTTCAACCATGTAATCGCTGTTTGATTCTTATGGCAAAAACTATTAAATATTGTAAATTGATTGTAAACATGTCCAATAAATATACTGAAATGAAAAAAATAATCTTATTCATCAATTTGATGTTTTTGAGTACCCATATTTCCCTTTTTGCTCAGTCAACTGCCATTACACTTTCGGGATCGTCATACACAGAAACATTTGACGGTATTGGTTCAGGAGTCCCGAGTGGCTGGACGATCAAAACTGCAACCACAGCCACATCATCAGGTACAACTGTTGCTTTAACGCCTGCCCCTACTTTATGGAATGTCACTTCAGGTCGTTTTAATAATTACGCTTCAGGTGATATTGGCGAAACAGGCGACCAAAATGCCTCGGCGGACAGAGCTTTGGGTATCCGACAAACAGGATCTTTCGGGGACCCGGGTGGGGCTTTTGTTTTAAAAATTGCCAACACATTCAACTTAAATAGTTTTAATCTTTCTTTTAAATTACAATCATTGGATAAAACCTCCACGCGTACATCTGCTTGGGGTGTAGATTATGCTGTGGGGGATTCGACTTTATTTACATCAGCTATAACTTCCCCCAATATTTTGTCCACAGGGGGTTCAACATTTAGCAACCAAACCATTTCAGTTAATTTTGGAGCTGCATTGGACAATAAAAACAGCAATGTATGGATAAGAATTCGCTCAATATCTGCGTCAACGGGCTCCGGAAATCGGCCTTCTACTGCAATTGATGATTTTACCCTGACATATATGGGTGGTTCAGGCTCAAATACTCCTTCTATTTCGTTTGCCCCATCATCGCTTTCATTTTCAAATACTGAAGGATTGCAATCCGAAGTCAAAAGCTATACTCTGCAAGGCAGTAATTTGACAGATGCTTTAGTAATTACCGCTCCTCTCAATTTTGAGATTAGTACAAACAATGCATCGGGTTTTGGAAATAGTTTATCATTTTTGCCGTCAGCCGGAACCGTTTCTTCCAAAATGATATTTGTGCGTATGCAAAGCGCAATAAAAGGCACTTTTAATGGTAACATATCTCATTCAAGTACCGGGCTAACGACTCAAAATGTGACGGTTAGTGGCTCTGTGTCAGCCCAGGTTACAATTTCTACTATTGCTTCAGCAAAAACCAGATCAGATAGCACTTTTGTAGCTGTAGCAGGTCGCTTGACAGTAACTACACAGTTTGGAGGTCGGTTGATATATTTACAAGATCATACTGCCGGTGTAGCAGTTTTTGGTGAAACAACCACTTCATTTCCAGCTACATGGCAAATAGGCGACTCAGTTTTGATAGCTGGTATGATGCTATCATTCAACGGACTAAAAGAAATCGTAAACATAACGCAAGCGACTTTGATAGGTGGTCAAATAAATAAACCTATCATCCCCACTATCATTACTGCTGATCAACAAATTAATAATGAAGGAAGATTGGTAACCATAAAAGAAGCCAACTTGATACAGACAGGTACGTTTAGCAATAATACCAATTATGATTTTGCTGACTGTAATAATATATATACAATTTTGCGTACCAATGGTGGATCATTCAATACCTTGGTAAGTAAAGAAATACCAAAGAATACGCGTGACATTACCGGTATAATGGGTATATTTAATAATACGCCACAGTTATTACCTCGCTCTTTGACAGATATCGCACCTGTATCATCAAATCAATGTATAATACGAGGTATTTGCCCACCCACAGCTGTTTTGACTCCAGACAATAATCTTGACAGAAACAAAACATTTGATGTAGCTGCGTGGAATGCGGAATGGCTGGGACACTTGGGATTTGGGCCTGGTAAAGAACAGTTGCAGCAAGACAATGTAAAGTGTGTTATTGAAAAATTAAAATCAGATATTATTGTCTTATCCGAAATATGCGATACATCATTACTCAGGGCTTTGATACCCACAGGTTATGATTATAAGTGTTCATCAAAATATTATTCTCACTTCTTTGATACACCAGAGACGACGGCAGACCCTGCTCAAAAAGTATGTGTTGTATATAATAAAACTACTGTAAGTCCTATCGATTCAGAATGTAAAGCAATTTTGACTACCAATGCAATATTTACTTCCAATAGCCCAAATAATAATTTTTGGGCGTCAGGTCGATTGCCTTATTTGTTTACGGCTAATGCTACACTAGATGGGATTACGCGAAAAGTGCGTGTAGTAGGTATCCATGCCAAATCTGGTTCTGCTTTAGAAGACTATAATCGACGCTTAATAGACGTCAATGCTTTGAAAAAAGAGCTGGACGATAACTATTCAAAGGATATGGTGATCATTGCAGGAGATTTTAACGATGATTTGGATACATCTATTACGTTGGGTCAAGCCAGCAGTTATGCAAATTTTGTCCGTGACACCGCTAATTATCGTGGGCTGACAAAGGTTTTGAGTGATGCAAAGAGAAGGAGTACCGTAACTCAAACTGAAATGGTGGATCATATTATGATTTCAAATGAACTGTTTTCAGCGTATGAAAACAATACGGTGGATGTTGCATCATCTACTGCTATAGATTTCATAAAAGCCTATCGTTCCGCTACGACTGACCATTATCCGGTTTGGGCTAGATTTGATTTAAAACGTACAGCCATCAGTGCTGTTCAAAACTTTTCTCAATTTGGGAAATTAGATGTTCAGATTTCCCCTAATCCCAGCAGTGGTACTGTCGCAATACATGTTAAAACGGATAAAATAGCAAATGTAGAAATAGCTGTATATAATATTTTGGGTCAATTAGTTTTATCATCAATAAAAAGCTTAACAAATGATTCTAATATTTTACATATTGATATGCAAAATATTAAGGGTGGAGTGTATCACTTTTTTGTAAAACAAGGTGATAAAGCTAAAATCATAAAAGTAGTTAAGCTATAAAATGATATACCCAAATATTTGCGGTCGGACGGCTTGCCGAAGTATCACCGCTATTTTAGAATCCGCTGTTACCTTGGTATGAAAGCATACCGATGGGATGTCAAAGGGCCATCTCTTGCGGTCGGACGGCTTGCCGACGTCCCACCGCTATTATGGATTATCTTGGGTGAAAACATATCGATGGGATGTCATGAAGCCATCCGATCAGATGTTT
This sequence comes from Saprospiraceae bacterium, assembly GCA_043748345.1. Lineage (GTDB taxonomy): Bacteria > Bacteroidota > Bacteroidia > Chitinophagales > Saprospiraceae > OLB9. The sequence goes on along the minus strand of JAYTNJ010000296.1, from coordinate 1,285 downwards.
AAATTGAACCAATTCCCTATATTATCAGTATTCAAGTTTGAAACAGGTGGGATGCATGATTGTAATCAGAATCTACAGATCAATCACTCCCAAAAACCATTTTTTAGTTTTTTGACACTGCGTGTACCTTTACCTAAACCAAAAGTAGCTGGCATACCTATCTTAAGGGCTAAAGGCTTTCCCAAGGTATCTTTTAAATCAGCACCTTCAGCGTCCATCTCCTCAATACCAAAGAATGTAGACAAATCTCCCAAATCAGAAACTACCGACTTGTAAGTGTAGGTTAGAAAGTCTGGTGAATTAACCTCATTTCTGGAAATACCAATATCAGCCTTATATTTTTTTCCATCTACTGTTATCATGACATTTCTAATGACAAGGTCAAAATGGTAATTTTTATTTTTGGGTATAATGTCGTAATCATCTTGGGTCTCTTTAGTATAACTTTCTTTGATTATACTATTAAAGGCCGACAACATGGCCACATAGTTGAGCTTGCGAATGTACATTTTTTCAGGATCTTTGCTGTATCCACCTGATTCTATAAGTACCAGACTGGTGCCCCACTTTTGGATATTATCTCCAAAAGCCCGCGGTTCATGGTCATCAGAGTATCTGGCAATCTGTCCCGGTATAAACTTCTGCATATCTTTATTCATATAGGCTATCAGCTGTATAGATCTTTTACGCACATCATTGATAGTGAGGTCATGATCGTAAGCCGAAGCCAGAAATGAAAGTGTAGCTAGATTGGAACTATTGCCTGCGCTAACGCGAGGATCCTGGTCATGCAGATTAAATCCAAAGTCAGGTATATATTTTTGCTGAAGATTTTTCAGAATCACTGATTCCGGACATACTAATCTCAGTGCATCACGGTTCATATCTATCTCTTGAGCTGTGCGTCTCTGCCATCTTTCAGCACCATCAGGGTTGAGCATAGGAATGAAAAATAGGGTGGCAGACTCTGACAATTCTTTTCTGAAAGTATCAAAATCATCTCCTGACCCGGCTAAAAAATTAAATATATCAAACAATGCCATAGTAGCAGTTGCCTCATTACCATGCATCTGAGACCAAAGTAAAATCTTCTTTGGACCTGTACCGAATTTGACTTGGTAAATACTTCGTTTTTCAAAGGACTTACCAGCCTCTGTTACTTCAAATACCTTATTTGTCTTCATCTTTTCGAGAAGGGGTACTATATCTTTATGCTTAAATCTTTTTACTTTGAACGTTCCTTCTTTGTATTGTCCATATTTTTCAAAAAGCTCCACAGATAGAT